>PCCE01000030.1 GCA_002731575.1 Gammaproteobacteria bacterium
ATGTTCGGTCATGGGGTGCGTAGGCCTACTATGGGTTGGGGAATTGATTCATAGGCCCCATCGTGCGGCGCGGATGCTGACAACGCTGAGCGCAGCGCAGCCAGCGCCTGTGCGAATACCCGCGCCCGGGCGCCGCCAGCGGAGCAAAGCCAAGTATCAAGCTGGGGTGAGTATGCGTCTATGGCCTTGGCGAAGGCATCAACATCCGCCTCAAAATTGTCAGCACTGGGCTTAAAAGTAAGACCTAGCACATCCGCAAAAAAACGCTCCAAACTCTGAGTGCGCAGCTCTACGCTAAAAAATTCGCGCTGCTGCATTGAGCTACGCGGAGCGCAGATATAGTGATAGCCGAAATCTTCCTTTTGGCGGCGGGTTGCGCCAGCAATACACCAGTGTGCGACTTCGTGCAGCGCAGATGCGGGATAGTCCTCTCGAAACATCAGCAGCGCAGGCTCGCCCGGGCAGGCTGGTCGATAGAGAGGCTCCGTAGCACCGCCGAGCAGCTGCGTGTTGAAGTGCGCCGTAAAGCAATCGGAGAACATCTGAACGATCAACAAAGAAAGCACTTCATCACTTATATGTGGGGCGGGTAGATAGATCACGATGACTAGCCGCTCTTGCGAATCCAGAACTGCAATACCTGATCGTCGCCCTGCCAGCCCGCGCGATCAACCTGCAAATAGTCGTGCTTCATGAACTGGCAAAAGTGTTCAAAGTCGCGCTCGGCGGTTGGGTCAGTAGCGAGAATATGCAGCACGCAGCCCTTTGCCAGTTCACGCACCTTGTTGCGCACAAGCATTAAGGGCTCTGGACAAAGCAGACCACGCGCGTCAATTTGAATGTCGTATTGCACCAGCAATCCCCAATTAGCCAAGCCCGAATGTTAGGCCACTTCCGCCGCGATTCACACCGAACCCCTATTCACCAGTTCGAGAGCCATGGCCGCTAACAATCAAAAAGATGCAATCGACTACAGAATTATGCAGCATTCACTGCATGACAGATCACGGCCACTTCATATGCTGCCTCAAGCCCGCCTGCGTGCTAGCGCTGGTTGTCCTCGTCACTGTAAACGGTCAGACAGTTGCAGCTGAGTCTGCATCAACTGGGCCTGCACCAATGGCGTCCGCACCAGCGAGCATGACTACTGCTGACGCCGAGCAGACGGCTAGCAAGGCAAACACCATGACTGCGGCACAGTGCCAACAGAGTTTCTGGGCCGATGCGCTGCTCCCGCTTCCGCCACGCCCAGATATTGCTGCCGAACAGTTGCAGCGGACAATCGAGCGCACTACCGAGCCAGAACTGCATAGCAAACTTAAGGCCGCCTATCTTCGCCACTTGGGTTGCCCCATGCAGGAAACCCCTTAGACCTGCTTGTCGGCCTACTTTTTTCTCGGCCGAATTTCGGCCACCTCTCCCACAAAACGATCCGGCTCAATGGCATACCACTCCTGCAGCGAGACCTCGTGGGTTTTCGACAGTTGATCGCAGAGCTCATAAAACGGCGGCCGACCGGGGTCAGTGAGCACTATGCGCTTGGTGCCGTTTTTAATCGCGCGATTAACTAGCAGTTTTAGCGGCTTGACTAAATTATCCCAAAAGCAAATATCACCGCCCACGATCAATTGGTGTTGGCCAAGCTGCGGCCCGGTTAGCCGGGTAAAGTCCGAGCATCTGTTGGTCAGTTCAACGGAATTGATTTCGGCAAAAACGTCCACGAAGGGAAACACCGCTGGGTCTAGGTCAACGGCGGTGACCTTGGAGGCAAAATGGTGGGCGCAAAATACCGAGCTTGCTCCCCAACCACAGCCAAGCTCCATCACTCGACGCCCCCTAGCCGGCGGATGCTCCTGCAAGTAGTCCATCAGCAAAAAGGCCGAACCCCAAGTGCGGGTGCCATGTACCGAGGGCTGGTAGCGCCGTTTGAGCGCCTTTATCAGCCGGTGCGAGTCCTGCAGCAAAAAGATGCCATAGGCAAAGTCGATATGTTCCTCAGGAAGTCGCTGAAGCTTGGGCATCATCTGTACCTCATAGGGGGTGTTACTAGGTCGAACCTGTTGCCGAATTCCAAGCCAAGCAGGTCAAATCGTGTCACCGCTAAGTATGAATCAGACGCCCGTGCATTGGGCGTGTTTGTCGACAAATTTTGACCAACATCGGCGCGCAAGCATGCTCCGCTGCCTGAGCGGGGCACTGTCTAGCTTTGACCTGAATCTATCGGCGATTTATCCGCTTCCCGCCCTTGCAGCACTGGGTTTTGCCCCAACCAAAGCGTCTAAGTAGTGGTTTTGCTTGCTTGGCATGCTGCCTGTAGAATTTGCGACCCTAAACGCCCAGTGGCGGGCATAATCGCCAAGGCTCTTGGCATCGCCACGAGGCGCCACCATCGGAGATCCTGTGACCAAATCCAGTGTTGATCAGTTAGTCGAAGCCGGTACCGAGTATCACGCGGGCTTCGTCACCGACGTGGAATCAGAGACCCTGCCGCCGGGCTTGGATGAATCTGTGGTTAAGTACATTTCTGCCCGCAAGGGTGAACCCGAATGGCTCACCCAGTGGCGCCTACAGGCATATGCTCAGTGGCAGCAAATGCGCGAACCGAAGTGGGCCCATGTGCACTACCCGCCCATAGACTTTCAGAGTATTTCTTATTATTCCGCTCCCAAGAGCCAGGTAGATGGCCCGCGCTCGCTGGAGGAGGTCGATCCTGAACTGCTGCGTACCTACGAAAAACTCGGTATTCCGCTGCACGAGCAGGCCGCTCTGGCAGGCGTGGTTCCTGATCCAGCCGCGGTCGGCACCCCAGCCGGTGCCAACGTTGCTGTCGACGTGGTTTTTGACAGCGTCTCCATTGCCACTACATTTAAAGAAACGCTGGCAGAGGCCGGGGTGATTTTTTGCCCCATCTCCGAAGCAGTACACAGCCACCCAGCGTTGGTGCAAAAGTATCTCGGCTCAGTTATCCCACAGCGCGACAACTACTATGCGGCACTGAACTCTGCGGTATTTAGCGACGGCTCCTTTGTTTACATCCCCAAGGGTGTGCGCTGCCCCATGGAGCTGTCGACTTACTTTCGGATAAACGAACGCAATACCGGCCAGTTCGAACGCACTCTTATCATCGCTGACGAAGGCTCTCATGTGAGCTATCTGGAAGGCTGTACCGCGCCCATGCGCGATGAAAACCAACTGCACGCAGCAGTGGTTGAACTGGTCGCCCTTGGCGATGCGGAAATTAAATACTCGACAGTGCAAAACTGGTACCCCGGGGACGAAAACGGCAAAGGCGGCATTTACAATTTTGTTACCAAACGCGGTGTTTGTGCTGGCCCGCGAGCGAAAATTTCTTGGACTCAAGTAGAGACCGGTTCAGCTATCACCTGGAAATATCCCAGCGTTGTACTGCGGGGTGACGATTCCGTTGGCGAATTTTACTCAGTCGCGTTGACAAACAATCGCCAGCAGGCGGATACCGGCACCAAGATGATTCATATGGGCAAAAATACCAAGAGCACGATTGTCTCCAAGGGCATTAGCGCAGGTGGCAGCGAGAACTGCTACCGCGGCCTGGTGCGTATTTCCCCCACTGCCCAAAACGCGCGTAATTTTACCCAGTGCGATTCGCTGCTAATTGGCGATCAGTGCGGTGCTCACACCTTCCCCTACATCGAAAACAAGAACAATTCGGCAACCATCGAACACGAGGCCAGCACCTCCAAGGTGAGCGACGATCAGTTGTTCGCCTGCCAGCAACGTGGCATTGAAACCGAGCAGGCGGTGAGCATGATCGTCAACGGCTTTTGCAAAGAAGTCTTCCGGGAACTGCCAATGGAATTTGCTGTAGAGGCAGGCAAGCTGCTGGAAGTCAGCTTAGAAGGTGCGGTGGGATGAGCCTGCTCAACGTTTCTGACCTGCATGCAAGTGTAATCACCGACGACCAGACTCAGCCCATTCTTAAGGGCTTAAACCTCACCGTAGAGGCTGGTGAAGTGCACGCCATTATGGGACCGAACGGTTCTGGCAAATCGACTCTGGCTAACGTGGTATCGGGCCGACCCGGCTATCAGGTTGATAATGGAGCTGCCACCTTGGAAGGTAGCCCGCTGCTCGAACTGGAACCCTATGAACGCGCCCAACTTGGGGTATTTTTGGCGTTTCAATACCCAGTGGAAATTCCCGGCGTCAGCAACATGGAATTCCTTAAGGCCAGTATCGACTCACTGGCCAGGGCGCGCGGCGAAGAACAACCAAATACGGCCCAATTCATGCGCCAAGTTCGGGAACTGGCATCGTCCCTAGACCTAGACCCAGCTTTCTTAAAGCGCGGGGTCAACGAAGGTTTCAGTGGCGGCGAAAAGAAGCGCAACGAAATCATGCAGCTGCTGTTACTTGATCCAAAACTCGCCGTGCTGGATGAAACCGACTCCGGCCTTGATATTGACGCACTGAAGGTGGTCGCCGAAGGTGTCAACCGCTATCGCAGCGCAAGCAATGGCGTTGTGCTAATTACCCACTATCAGCGGTTACTTGATTACATCGTGCCGGATTTCGTACACGTACTTTCCAATGGCCAGATCATCGAATCTGGCGACAAGAGCCTGGCTCTGGAGCTTGAAGCCAAGGGCTATGCATGGCTGACCTAACCCTGCCCGCCGAGTTGGCGACCCCAGACTGGCTGGCCCCGACGCCAAATGCGGCGCAGACACCCCTGCCCGAGGCCCTGCACCGAGCGCTGAACTCTGCGGCCCACCGAGAGCGCTGGAAATATACCAAGGCCGAGGTCTTTCTCGGCGCCACCCATACTGCTGCCAACCTGCCGCAGATCAGCGGTGAGCAGCAGCCTGGTATTGACCTACAGCAAACTACCAAACCCGTACCGCTGGTCGGTTTTGACCTCGATCAAGCACCCGAGGCATTTGCACGCCTTTGTTACGCCTCGAATATCTTGACCATCGATATATCTGCACCAACCACTGAAATCCTAACCTTGGTACACGCATCTAGCACAGTGCCGGTTTTAATTCGCGTTGCCGAGGGTGCCTCGCTGACGTTGAACGAAATTTCGGATTGCGACAGCGATGCCCAGCAAACCATCTGGATTGATCTCGCCGCTAATGCCGAGATGAAACATTCACGCAATGCTCTGGATACCGCAGGCGCTCATTGGCAGTACCTGAATGTGCGCTTGCAGCGCGATGCGAGTTACCGCCTGCACAATCACGTGACAGGCTGCGCTAGCCGCCGGCAGGATATTCACGTCCTCATGGACGGCCAAGGTGCAGAGGCTAACCTAATATCAGCCGGCAGCGTCGAAGGTAAAACTGCCCTAGACCAACAGTTCACCCTCGAACATCGGCAGCCTCGCGGTCGCAGTCAGCAAACAATTCACAACATTGTTGCCAACGGCGGCAAATGTTCGTTTAACGGTCGCATTCATATTCACGCGGGCGCAGCAGGTACCGATGCCCAGTTAGCTAACAGAAACCTTGGCATGGGCGAACATGCCACCATCAACACCAAGCCTGAACTGGAAATTTATACCGACGACGTGAGCTGTGCCCATGGCGCTACCGTCGGCACTATCTCGCAGGAAGCGCTGTTCTATCTGCTCAGCCGAGGCATCGACCAAGGTGCAGCGCAGGCCCTGCTCAGCCAAGGCTTCTTGCGTCAGTGTATTGATGGCCCGCTGGCAGAATCAGCACTTGAGACACTTATCGGCGGAGCATCTGTAGGCCTATGAACATCCGCAATGACTTCCCCATCTTGCAGCGCAGCAGTCGCGGCAAACCCCTGGTTTACTTGGACAATGGTGCCACTACGCAAAAACCCCAGAGCGTGATCGGCGCAATAGAAAATTACTACCGCAGCCACAATGCCAACGTCCATCGGGCCGCTCATGAACTTGCCGAAGAGGCAACCGCGTTGTTAGAGGCTTGCCGCAGCAAGGCCAAGACCTTTATCAACGCGACCCAGCGTGAAGAAATTATTTTTACCCGCGGCACAACCGAGGGCATCAACTTAGTCGCTCAGGTTATCAGTTCGCGCATCAAACCCGGCCAAGACATCGTGATCAGCCAGCTCGAGCACCACAGTAATATCGTGCCTTGGCAGCTCTTGGCTCAGCGCACTGGCGCAAACATTAAGGCCATCGACATTACCGAGGCTGGCGATCTGGACTTAAACGATGCAGCGAATGTCATCACTGATAATACTGCGGTCCTTGCCATCAGCCACATCAGCAATGGCCTTGGCTCGGTTAACCCCATTACTGGCCTGATTGCACAGGCCAAGCAGGTTGGTGCGTTGACACTTATCGACGGAGCGCAAGCCGTTCTGCATGCAGATATCGACGTGCAGACATTGGGCTGCGACTTCTATGTTTTTTCTGCACATAAAATGTTTGCACCCACCGGTATTGGAATTCTGTACGGGCGCCTGGAACTACTCAACTCACTACCGCCTTGGCAGGGTGGCGGCGAAATGATCGATCAGGTAAGCATCGACACCAGTACCTATCAGCAGGCACCGTTTCGTTTCGAAGCTGGCACACCGAATATCGCCGGCTGCGTAGGACTGGGAGCAGCCTTCGACTACCTTGACAATCTGCCTATGCAAACGCTAATCGAGCAAGAAGAAAGGCTAGTGGCTAAGGCCCTATCCGGCCTGCGACAGATACCCGGTCTGCAAATCATTGGCGAGCCAGAGAATCGCGCCAGCGTTATCTCTTTTTTGCTTGAGGGCAGTCACCCCAACGACGTGGGCACTCTTTTGGACCAGCAGGGTATTGCGGTGCGTTCTGGGCACCACTGCAATATGCCGCTAATGACGCGGCTGGGCATACCCGGCACTGTCCGCGCCTCTTTTAGCCTATATAACAATGACGACGATGTGACGGCGTTGTTAAACGGTGTAGAAAAAGCCGCAACTTTTCTTTAAAAATGCACCAAACACTTGGCAAGACTTCGGGCGAGATACCGAGAGAGAAACCGAGAAAGACTCTGAGAAAAACACCGAGAAAGACACGATGAGCACACCGCAAATTACCGTATCTGAGCGCGCCCAAGCGCATATCCGCACTCAGGTTGCCCTCACTCGTAGCAACTTCCTGCGACTGGGCGTGAAAGAAAGCGGCTGCAACGGCTTTATGTATACGTTGGACTTTCTGGAATCAGCGACGACTGACGATCATCTGCTGCACATTAGCGAGCAGGTAACCGTTTGCGTAAAGGACCAGGACTTAGCCTTGGTAGACGGTACCGAAATCGACATGGTGACTCAGGGCCTGAATTCTGCGCTTATCTTCAAAAATTCAAATGCCACCAGCTACTGCGGATGTGGCGAGAGTTTTGCCTTAATCGATGACAACAGTGATAACAACAATAATGACAGCAGCGCACGCTCGACGGATCTATCAGACCTTGCAACCGACGCGACCCAGCCGACCTAAATCGTGGAACGCCGTATTGTTACCACCACAAGAGATTGCCCCGGCCGCTTGGTACCCACGGGCGATGCCATCTCCATACCGGCTGGTGCATTCATCACGCTGACCCAAACTCTGGGTGGCAGCTTTACGGTGATTATAAACGGTAACATGGCTCGCATTGCCGGAGCCGATGCCGACGCTATCGGCTTAAGCGTCGAACCCCTTGTGTTTGATCCCAGCCCGCAGCCTGAACAAGTCGACATCGACCACATCTGGCACGCCTTGCGGTCTGTGTACGACCCAGAAATACCCGTAAACATTGCCGACCTTGGCCTGATTTATGACGTCATACTAACGGCAAATGACGCAGCCATAGACATGACTCTGACTGCACCGGGCTGCGGCATGGGCCCGGTACTAATCGAAGAAGTTAAAGATCGCGTTCGGCAGGTGCCGAACCTACACGACGTTGAGGTTACGCTGGTTTTCGACCCGCCTTGGTCGAGAGAGATGATGAGCGAAGAGGCTCAACTTGAACTTGGAGTCTTCTAACCGTGGCCGGCGATATGACCCTTGAGGAACTAGTCGATACCTTCAGTTTTTTTGACGACTGGGAAGACAAGTACCGATTCATCATCGACCTAGGCAAAGGCCTTGAGAGTATGCCCGACAGCGACAAGGTCGAAGCAAACCTTATTCGCGGCTGTCAAAGCCAGGTATGGCTCACTCATAAAGCAGAAGCCGAACATCTAACCTTCGCGCTAGATAGCGACGCCCACATTGTGCGCGGCTTAAGTGCAGTAGTGCTGATCGCCATCCAGCAGCGCCCGGCTGCAGAAATTGCAGCGCTGGATATTGAGGCCATCTTCGCCGAGCTAGACCTGCTAGCCCATCTCTCGGTAACGCGGGGTAACGGCCTGCGCGCCATGGTCGCTCGCATCAAGGCCGTGGCCAACAGCCAGGCGAACTAACCATTAACCAGTTACTCGTCGACCCGGCGACGATATCGCAGCCAATCCTCGGGACGATCCACATCCCAAAGCGTTTCAAGCAAGGCCACACTGAGCCCACAGGCTTCTGCCTTGGCAAGTGATTGAGCAAGCACACGGCTACTACCCCACTCGATGCCCTCGAAGAGTTCCGCTCGCGAGCGCTTGCAGCCCACGAGCACATAGCCACCGTCTTCTGCCGGACCGAATACTATATCGGCTTCATCTAACGCCCGCTGCGCCAGATCTATATAGTTAGAATTCATTACCGGGCAATCGGAACCTACGACAATGGCCTTGCTAGCACCCTGAGCCAAGGCATTGGCAAGGGCATGCTGCATACGCCAGCCCAAATCACCATCCGCCTGCTGCCGTAGCGGCAAACCAGCTTGCCTCGACCAAGCCTTCAACATCCTGTGTTGAGAAGCACCCCAAAGAGAGACCGCATACCGGCTATTCGCACCCGCAAGCGGAGCCACCCATGCCAAGGTGCGCTGCACAAGTTCTGCATGAGCTGCCGCAGCGCCGGATGCGCCCAACAGCGGCATCAGTCGGGTTTTACTCGCCCCTGCTTCAGCGGCCTTAGCAAACACCATGAGCGCTATCCTCACCGCTTCGCTCTGGGTTGGTCACGGTAATACTCTTGGAACAAACGCTGAGGCGAGGCGCCAAAAAAGTAGCGCAATCGCCACTTCCACATGGCGAGCACCGTGCCGAAAAAACCGTACCGCTGCCAGCGCTGGCCGCTTGTACTGACACGTATTGTCGATGCGAGAAAATCGCTGCGCGGCGTCAGGCGCTTGAGCCGTTTGCATAGCTCAATATCTTCCATCAGTGGCTGCGCCGGGAAGCCGCCAATGCCTTGAAGCATGGAGCGATGAAAAAAGATGCTCTGATCCCCAGTGCAGATACGCGTTAACCGCGAGCGCCAGTTCATTGCCCATGCCACCGCCAAAAGACCCGGATGGCTGCCCTCAAGTCGAATATCGAAGCGCCCCCAAACAGCCCGTTCAGAGCGACCGAGTTCCAACAAGAACGCGAGGCTTTCATCAATATCTTGGCTATCCGCATGCAATACCCAAATCAGGTCTGCACGAGTATGTGCAATACCAGTAGCTATCTGGCTTCCTCGTGAGGCTGCGGCGAACAGCCAGCACACGCCTTGATCGGTGTAGCCCGATGGGCCGCAAGGCTCCATCGGCAGGTCACTTTCATGCTGCGCCTGTACGACAACGATCTCGCAGCTGGCGGCGAGCAAGGTTTCCAGCAGGTCTTCAAGCTGCTGCGTAACTGAGCGGCAAGGCACAACTACCGTCAGCCGAGGCTCGGCTGATTCAACGCTTCCCATGATCCCGCACTTCGTTTGCCATTGCATGCAGTTTGGCTGCCTTGAGGAGGGACGGCAATGATGGCGGGAAAATACCTGTCGAAATGTACGCGAAACACAGATCAGGCCTCAATTATCTTCGCAAACCCTAATTGAGCCTGTAAAATTTCGGTTTAACGGAGAGAATTATGTATCAGGATTATCAAGCAGCTTGGGCACAGCTCACAGCTCCGGGCGCAGACTTCGAAGTTATTACTAGCAACGTTCGCGGCGTCGACATCCGCACCTACGCTAAGGCGCCCGGTAGCTTACGCGACCTTTGGCTGAGCACTACCGCTTACGCTGAGCGCGACTACCTAATATATAACGATGAACGGCTAACCTACGGTCAAACACATCAGCGCGTTGCGGCCCTTGCCCAGTGGCTGATCGACAGCGGCGTGCAGCCCGGTGACCGAGTCGCCATAGCCATGCGCAACTATCCGGAATGGATGCAGGCCTACTGGGCGATTACCGCCGTTGGGGCAGCAGTGGTCGGCATGAACGCTTGGTGGATTGGGCCTGAAATGCTCTACGCATTAGAGGATTCTACCCCCAAGGTTATCATCCTCGACAAGGAACGCTTGGATCAGCTAGGAGAGCATCGCGCCCAAGTCAGCGACATGCAGATGGTCGGTGTCCGCTTTGCCGAACCCGAACAGGGTGTGACGCCATGGGAAGAGATTGTTGCTGCTGAAGCTACGCTGCCCATCCTCGACATCGATACTGACAGCGACGCCTGTATTTTTTATACCTCAGGTACCACAGGACGGCCCAAGGGTGCCCAGCTCACCCATCGTGGCTGTGTCAGCAATGTTTGGAGCCTGATGTTCGCAGCGGGACTACAGCGCTTACTAGCGATTCAAAAGGGTCTGGTAAACGCGGACGATGCTCCGCCTATCGGCTGCTCCTTGATTACAACCCCTCTGTTTCATGTTACTGCCAACAACTGCGCAGCCCAGGGCGCAACGCTTGGCGGCGGTAAGTTAGTGCATATGTACAAATGGGATGCAGGCCAAGCGTTACAGCTCATCGAGCGGGAGAAAATCTCTTCGGTGAGCGGCGTCCCCGTCATGGCTCGAGAGATTATTTCCCATCCAGACTTCGCCAGCACGGACACATCTAGCCTGATGACCTTGGGTGGTGGCGGTGCACAGCTACAGCCAGATCTAGTAGGTAAGATCGATCAAAAGGTAGCTACCGCTCGACCCAACACAGGCTACGGTATGACTGAAACCTGCGGCATCATCACATCCATCAGCGGCGACCACTTTGTCGACAAGCCTGCCAGTTGTGGACCCGCCATGCCCGTTTACGAGACAAAAATAGCCAACCCAGAAAGTGGCATGGAAATGCCAGCCGGCGAACCCGGCGAGCTGTGGGTTCGTGGCGGCCATGTGATCCGCGGCTATCTCAACCGCGAGGAAGCAACTGCAGAGACCATTGTTGACGGGTGGCTGCGCACTGGAGATATGGCACGCAAGGATGACGACGGCTTCCTCTACATCGTAGACCGTATTAAGGACATGGTGCTGCGTGGTGGCGAGAACATCTTTTGCGCAGAGGTTGAGAGCGCCATCTTCAATCACGAAGATGTCGCCGAATGCACGGTGTTTGGCGTGCCAGACGACCGCTTAGGCGAGGAAGTTGGTATCGCCGTCTTTCTCAAGTCTGGCGCTACAGCCAATGCAGATACGCTGCGAGAGCATTGCGCCAGCCAACTGGCCAAGTTCAAGGTGCCGCGCTATTTCTGGTTTGTGGAAGCGGCGCTGCCGCGCAACGCGTCAGGCAAATTCTTGAAGCGCGAGCTGCGGGATTCGCTGGAACTGAAAGATGCCAGCTAGCCGATTTTCGCCAGGCAGCAGGTAGGATTACAACCCTACCGTTCCTGCCTTAAACACGGTGGGGACGGATAACCCCACGGGGGATTATCTAATCGCCAACGCCGCCGCGATATGCGAGACCGATTCTCTACGCAACGCCGCTATCGAGCCTTCTTACGATGACGCATCGAGTCAGTATCCTCGAAGGCTGTAAAAGACGAAATTTTGCCGTTACTAAGTTGGAGCATATGCATGGTTTCGCTGTCTAACCCTTCGCCGGTCATTTTGTTATGGACATAAACCATATTGCCTAGTAAATCGGTGTTGATGGGCGTCAACGTAAATCTGGGCCACAGGACCGGAGTTTTTGCGAAAACGCCTTCTATAACAGCGTCTGTTCCAACAAAGACGCCGGACTGTGGCAATTGGCCAAAAGTCGTAAAGGTGAGCACCCCTGTATGCAGCTTGGCCCACGCTTCTGTGTCTCCGGCGGCAAAGGTGCTACCACCCCTTTTGGTGGCATTTGATGAGTTTCATGGTGTCCTGCTGTCGCATAAGCCGGCAGCAGCATTGATGGCACCATGGTGCCGGGTCGACTATGCTTTTGCCTGATTTTAGGATTCCTCAGACCCAAATCAGCTTAAGGTAAGAGTGACAACAGTGAGCGACCCATTCGATTTGAAGCCATCTATTCGTACCGTCGATGACTACCCTATTCCCGGTATCACCTTCAGAGATATTACAAGCCTGATAGAAAGCCCCCCGGCCTTCGTTAAGGCCTGCACAGAAATGACAACACTCAGCGCAGCATTTGAACCAACGGCAATCGTAAGCATCGAAAGTCGNGGCTTTATTTTTGCTGGCCCTATCGCCTGTGACCTGACTCTGCCACTNGTGCTGGCCAGAAAACCCGGCAAGCTACCGAACGATGCCTACCGNAAAGAATTCGATCTGGAATACGGCAGCACCTCGCTAGAGATTCAGAAAAATACGCCTCTTACTGGACAAGACAGGGTGGTNATTGTCGACGACCTGATCGCNACTGGAGGCACGGCTATCGCCTGCGCTGAGTTGCTATGCGAGCATTTTTCAGTACCCAAGGAGCAAATTTTGGTTTTGGCCTTAATTGATCTTCCAACCCTAGGCGGCAGCAGGCTGGTAACCCGTTCGGGTTTCGAGGTCGCCTCTTTAACTGCCTACACCTGAATTCACTCTAAGCCTAGCTCGTCGTGCAAGCCTCGCGCTGACGGATCTAATGTTCCTCTGAGCACATTTGTCAACTAGACCCAGCAAACAAATCAGAGTAACGGTCGCGAAGCACATTCTTTTGCACCTTACCCATCGTGTTGCGCGGCAGTTCGCTGACATTGAGCACCTGCTTTGGTTGCTTAAAGCGGGCGAGCTTATTCGTCAAAGCCTGATCTACCTCTGCCAACGTCACCTGGCCGGCAGACGGCACCACTACTGCGACTACTGCTTCGCCGAAGTCTCGGTGCGGCAGCCCTATAACAGCTGACTCGTTTATCTGGGGCAAATCGTCTAGTGCAACCTCTACCTCCTTAGGGTAAACGTTGTAGCCACCGGAGATGACTAAATCTTTAGAGCGACCAACAATACTTAACCGACCCTGAGCATCTTGAGTACCTAGGTCACCGGTAATGAAGAAGCCATCAGGACGGACTTCTTCTGCAGTTTTCTCTGGCATACGCCAGTAACCCTGAAAAACATTGGGGCCTGAAACCTCGATCATGCCCACCTCACCGGCGGGTACCGCCTTACCATCTTCGTCCGCAACCCGCACTTGCTGGCCCGGCAAGGCGAAACCTACGGTGCCTGCAATGCGTTCACCCGCTAGCGGGTTGCTGGTATTGATAATGGTTTCGCTCATACCGTATCGCTCCAAAATACGATGACCGGTGCGTTGTTCCCATGCGCCAAAGGTCTGTTCGGTCAGTGGCGCAGATCCACAAATAAAGACACGCATATGCGCGACGCTCGCGCGATTTAACTCAGACTGCTCTAGCAGACGTGTGTAAAAGGTCGGCACGCCCATCATTACCGTTGCGGTAGGCAAGTGGCGCATTACTTCACCTGCATCAAACTTCGCTAGAAAGATCATAGGAGTGGCGTTGAGCAGGGCGCAATGACTGGCGATAAACAGGCCGTGCACGTGAAAAATCGGCAGCGCGTTAAGCAGTACATCATCTGGCTGCCAACCCCACTCGTCACTGAGCGCCTTGGCGTTAGAGGCAAGATTGCCATGACTCAACATGGCACCCTTGGAGCGGCCGGTTGTACCCGAGGTATATAAAATGGCAGCTAAGTCTTCACTGGACCGGCTTACCGTATTGACCGCAGCGGGGCCATCTGCGGCCTGCACCTGCTGCATATTCGCTGCGCTATCACTAAACACCAGCAGGCATCGCGCCTCGCGCGTTTGCAGCGTCGCACAAGCGACATCCTGCCGACTTTGTTCGCCGACATAGAGTACGGGCTCGGCATCGCTGACGAAGTAATCGAGCTCAGCCTCTGTATAGGCCGTGTTCAGCGGCACATAGACGAGGCCGAGCTTTAAGCAAGCAAGGTAAAGTGCAAGGTTTTCCGGTGACTTTGGTAACTGCACCAAAACGCGGTCGCCTGCGCTAACACCAAAGCACAGAAACTCGAAAGCCACGCGGTTTATTTGCTGCAGTAAGTCCGCGTAATGCCAAGCCTGTTGGCTTGCCAACAGCAGCGCAGGGCTGTCCGCATTAGCTACAAAAGCCTGCTCTAGTTGGGCAAAAAAATTGCTCATTGCTTGTTCTCCTTCCCCGCCTACTAACACTGCGGCGATTATCAAAGTGGTCGACGCTGGGTTAGAGTGGCGTTCTATGATGACTCCGTAGCCGCTGATGATACCCGACCGCTCGTTCACTATCCCCAAGCTAGCCTCAGGATTCGAGGCCGATATTACCCTGCCCGGGAGTAAATCTATTGCCCTTCGACAACTGGCCATAAGCGCCCTTGTTAACGGAGTTAGCCGCATTACCGGTGTGCCCAAGTGCGATGACACCGATGCCATGATCGAGTGCTTGCAGGTCCTAGGAGTTGGCGTCGAGCAGCATAATGACATGACAATTGTCAGTGGCCCCATGAACTTTGGCACCAGTCCCGTGACGCTGAACCCGCGCATGAGTGGTGCATCCACACGTCTGCTGATCGCCCTTGCAGCGCTACGCACTGGCAGCACGCGAATAGATGGCCATGCCTCGCTGCGGGTGCGCACAAATGCCCCGCTATTCGATGTTCTACGCCAACATGGCTGCGCGGTGGACAGTGATGCAGGAACCCTACCAGCGACCATTCACGGTTCGCTGAATGTTCAAGGCGCTCTGCATATCGACGGCTCGCTATCGAGCCAGTACATCACCGCCTTGATGATCATCGCGCCGGTGCTTGCCATACGGCACAACAAGCCTGCCCAGACTCTTCACATTAAAGGTGATTTGGTATCGCGCCCATACCTCGACATCACGCTCAACGAAATGCGCAAGCGCTCGGTGCAGGGTATGTGGAACGACCAAACCACGTTGGAGATCCCCGCCGCGGAGTATCCGTCAGGCGACTCCAGCGTTGAGGGCGATGCTTCTGCCGCCAGTTATTTTTCCGCGTTGGCCACGCTACACGCGGGTACGATTACGCTGACGAACCTAGATTCTGGCAGCGTTCAAGGCGACTACGGCTTCTGTGATGTGATGGAGGGTTTAGGCGCTAAGATCAGCAGAGCAGGCAGCACCTGTATTCAGGGACCGGAGCAGCTTGAGCCTCTCGCCCAAATTAACATGCAAACCATGCCTGACGTCGCCCTAACCCTAATTGCTATGTCGCCCTTGCTTTCGGCACCTATCGAAATTACTGGCCTGCAGTCACTCCACCATAAAGAATGTGACCGCCTAGAGTGTCCGGCTACCGAACTGCGCGCTATGGGCGTGGGTCTGCAGACGACTCAAAGCACTATTACCGTTGTCCCGCTAGGTAATAAATTGCCCACCAACCACTGTTTAACAACCTATCACGATCACCGTATGGCCATGGCCTTCGCCACCCTTGGCAGCGCCTATGGCACCTTGAGCGTTGACGACAAACAAGTAGTGAACAAGACCTATCCAGAATTTTGGCGCGATTACGCGCGCCTAGCCCAGTAAATAGCAGCTGCATTATTTCAACACCTTGAGGAGCGCACAGCTTATGTCACTAACAGACCAACAAAATCAAATGGGTGTTTTCGACACCATGTACAATTGCCGAGCCATGCGGCGCTTGGACACAAAAGAGGTTCCTGAGGCGCTCCTAACCGAATTGATTAACGCCGCCAACCAAGCCCCTTCCGGCTCCAATACTCAAGGGGCGCGATGGATTATTGTGCGCGACACCAAAGTTAAGCAGCGTCTAGCTGAGCTTAATCGCGAAGGTGTGGAGACCTATCTGGCGCCGCTAATCGACAATCCCGGCAGCCTCTCTCATCAGAGTGGTGATAAGCGCAGGCGGATGGTCGACGCCGTGGTTTGGCAGAAAGAACATATGCACGAAATTCCAGCTCTGATTATCGCCTGCATGGAATTCGGTGCACCAGCAACCAACGATATGATCGCCCGCGGCAATGGTTCCATTTGGCCCGGCATCCAGAATTTACTGCTCGCGGCCCGCGCTCTTTGTCTGGGTGCTGCTCCAACAACACTAGCCCTTAACGACCGCAAAGCCGTCGCCGAGGCTCTCAACCTACCGGACTCCATGGCAGCTTACGCTCTTATTCCCGTAGGCTATCCCCTAGGCAAATTCGGCCCTGTAACACGCAAACCCCTAGATGAGATTTTGCGTTTCGATACCTGGTCAGACTAGTAAACGAGTACGCTATGGCTGCCGACCGTAGCTTGCTAACATGACACCATGGCTCCGTAGTTCAATGGATAGAACGATCGCCTCCTAAGACATTGGGTCGCCTGCTGGGAAACCGCTGGTGAGAAGCATTCAAATTCGGGGAAACCTGCGCTTCAAATGAACCGAGTTCATTTGAAGCATGGCAATCCCGAGCCAAGCTTACAGCACTGTTAAGTGATTGTTAGAAGGTGTAGAGACTTGACGGATGCAGCCTAAAGCGCCCTGCGCCAAGGTTAAGAGAAAGTCCAGACCCCAAACACTGACCGGTGGCTGCGAAAGCAGTAGTGGGTATGAAGCGATAGATGCAGGTTCGACTCCTGCCGGGGCTACCAGCAGATTTCCAGCAATATTTGTTTGGTGCTCGTCACCAATAACTGGTGTACACGTGGCCGTGTCGAGGAAATTCGAGGCGGCAATGTGCTACTCAGAAGCGCTTATTTCAATGCGAACCAAGGCAAGCTCTAAACACTATTTTTATGGTACTGCCCCCCAGTATCTATCTGGCAGGCGTTTTTAACATGCTCCTTTGATAGCGTAAAGAAATGGTCGGCGCCTTTTACAATAGACACACAAACATCAAGAGCGTTCTCGCCAATTATGTGTCGCTGGTAGATGCCTCCCAAGAAGCCGGGGTTTCTGCGAGCTATCTTTCGCAGCTGGAGGGTGGCAAACACATGGGTCATGTTATGGCTCGGCGCCTGGAACAC
>PCCE01000031.1 GCA_002731575.1 Gammaproteobacteria bacterium
CCGGTGAAAATCCCGCGCCCGCAGCCGTATCAACACCGGCAAAAGGCACCGTGGCATTGAGTGCAACCCTCGAACAATGGACACGCGAGAGCACCCGCCAAGCTCAGGGTTATGCCAGCGAGTACACATTTGCTTTGAACGATAAACGTTTAGCGGTTCCCGCCTGCGATGAATTCGTCATTGACCCTAAGGGCCTTGTGCAGTGGCATGTGGTACCCAGCACGCTAACCGTTGTGGTTGCCTGCCCGGAGCAGAACTGGCAGCGCAGAGTGCGTGGCAAACTTACGGTTGCTGCAAACCAACGCCAGACCAATGCAGTACAGCGCCCTAGGGTACTGGTGCTAAAACCGCTTAAAGCCATCCAGAAAGGTGAACAAGTCAGCAAGGGTGATTTAATACAAGAATATGCTCTGGCTCATCGCACACCGCAGAATGCGGTTGCCGCGATAAAAGGCGCTCAGCGCTATGCCGCGCGCAATTTAGCGCCGGGACGCATACTGGTGCAATCTGACCTTGCAGTTGGGCAACCGGTGGCCGTACTTACCGAGGCGGTTCCAGCGCGCACCGCGGTCACCCGAGCCAGCATTAAAATTGAGGAAAGAGCCGTTGATGTGCCGCACGACGCAATTAGATCGTTACAGGGCCTCACACTGCTGGCGGCCAATCGTCTACTGCATCCCGGCGACATTTTACGTAAACGAGATCTCACTAAGGCAAAGCTAGTTAGGCGCGGTCAGAAGGTGGCGGTTGAATCGGTAGGCCAGCATTTTCGCATCGCCTCGGAGCTTATTGCACTGGAAGACGGCTACCTTGGCGAACAAATTGATTTACGCAACCCGGGTAGCAGTCGCAACATTTCGGCAGTGGTTACCGGCATGGGGACCGCGCGCAGCGGGCAGCCCCGCTAGAAACGCCCGAATAACGCGTAAACAATTGATATATATATAAAACATCGCTAAAGTTCTTTGCCCTCAGACCGACTACTGTTATGTAGAGGTAGTTTTGCTCTTATTACGCGCGCGCGGCAAGACTTGGGACCGAGCTAACGCATATAGCTAAGATAAAGATAGGTGCACTATGGTTGACAGCATTAATACGAATTCCGTTACCGCGAACCGCGCTCGCAGCACCGGTACGACGACTAATCGCGATGCCGGTGCAGCAACTGGCGCCCAGCCTGCAGGGCAACAGCCAGCAGCTAGTGTGGAAGTAAAGCTCAGCAACGAAATTCGCTCCAGCGAGAGCGCTACGTTTGACGAAGTTAAAGTACAGCAGATGAAGCAGGCCATTGAAGACGGTTCTTTCCCGCTGGATTCGCGCCTTATCGCTGAAAACTTCGCAGAGCTAGAGCGTCTAATTTAGGCGCAGCTCCTGAATCGATAGGCCTATGTCTGAACCGTCTCTTATTCGAGAAATCCTTACCCTTGGCAATGAGCTCAAAAGCACTCTAGAAGAAGAGTTCATTGCCCTCTCCGAGAAGAATTTAGATCACCTTGAAACCGTACAGGTGCGCAAGGTCGACCTGCTGCAATCTATTCAAGCGCAGTGGCCGCAGGATGTGGCTGGTGGTGAAGACGACGCCGAACCGCCTGTGCAGGTGACCGAGGATCCGCTTTGGAACGAAGCCCGAACCCTGCTGAACGAGTGCAAGGCAGCCCATATCCGCAACGACTTATTGTTGAAGCGCCAGCTCGAAGTCGTGCGCACTGTTTTGTCATCTCTCACCCAGCGCAGCGCAGATAACCATAGCGCCCTGTACGACAAGATGGGCCGCATGCGGCGTAAACGCTAGGAAGGCCCGGGGCGCTCGGTAAGTACTTGAGGTGCCTCCCCCTTCAACCAGTAAGCCCAAGCCAACACTGTCGCCACCGCAACATAAACATCTTCTGGAATTTCCTGCTGCAGCTGTAAATACGACAGGGTCTCGGCCAACACCGGATCTTCAGCCAAGTGCACTCCGGCAGCTTTGGCAACTTCGATAATCTCTTCAGCAAAGGCGCCTTGGCCTTTAGCCACTAAAACTGGCGCACGTACTTGATCATAGAGCAGGACTACTGCCTTTTTTGGCTGCATATCCTGTAGGTCTTTGGCATCAAGTACATCATCTGCCATGGTCCAGCCAAATGGGGTTTCACGCTTAGGCATCGATGGAAACTCCCATACGCTGCTGTCGGTAGTCGACACTGCCACTGTCTCTACCAACGGGATAAATGGTTAACCCGTTCAAAGTCAAATTTTGACCTGCCAGCATACTTAGCAACTGCTCCTTATGATCGTTGGCTAAGCGATAGAAGATTGGGTCTGGCAACCACAGGCGCAGGGCCAGTTCGCTTTGTGCATTGACGCGCAAGTTTGCCGCCATCGCAGCGGTAGCGGTTAAGCCCACCTGCAGGTCTACGCTCCAACTGTCCTGCTCAGCATTAGAGTCTGCGCCATCGCCGGGCTGATACTCCAACTCCATAAAGACGGGATATTGGTCTGCAAAGGGAATCACCCAAGAATAATGGGCCCGTCCCGCGCTTTGCTGTGCCAAGGAGTCCACTTGCCGCGCCTCCAGCTCATCTATGGCGCCGGAAATCGAAGTAGTGTCCATTTGCCGCGACTGCATCAGAGCGCGCAACGTCAGCAGCATAGACTTGAGACCCGGTGCTGTTTGGCCCGGATTGATGCTGGCTTGGTGTTCGCCGAACAACCCTGTGTTTTGCATGATTTGCCGCAGGCCTCCGCTGTTCAGCAATCGTGAGTCCAGCAGCAAACTCGCCAAGCCTCGCTGCATTTCGGTCCCACCCGCTTGCCCAGCCAATGCCGTTAAACGACCCGGGCTAAAGAGCTGGACCAGATGAAAGCTGCCAACATGGTTCAGCAGGCGTGCGAAGCGCCCATCGGCATCGCCGCGCTGGTTGGCGGCAGCTACTTGAGCTGCCAATGCTGGGTCCGTTAGAGCCAGCACAGTTTGGCCCGCTATGACCCGCACTAGCAGGGCCACTTGACCCGGCGGCAGATTCATTCGGTCTGGAAGGGGTAACTGTTGCTGGCCAACGAGTAGCACGTTGCCGTCTTGTCGCTGGGTGACCACGGCGTTTATGGTTTCCCCCGCGCGCAGGCCCAACAGCCGCGCCTGTTCGGGTTCGACTCGTACCCCCGCAGCGGCGCCTTCCACATAGACGGTGTTTGGCCTTGGCATCATATTGACACCTTCAGGACTGAGCATTTTTCCTCCGAAATTTCGTTGCGTTGCCTCACCCTGCTGCAGCAGCCCTCGCAGCGCTTGGGCATCACTGAGCGGCTTCGCTACTGCAGGTCGCGTTTCCAAATTGGCGGCTAGAGCGCTGGCCAATGGTTGCGCAACAGTGTGTGCAGTACCACTGTTTGCGGTACTAGCGTTTGCGCTACCACCGACATTTGCAGCATCCCTGAGAGCACTAACTGCGGTGTTTTTTGCATTTGCGAGGTGAGCATTCACTATCGCTTTAACGCCCTGAGATTGCGGCACGGACCGGCCTTGGACAGGTTGACCGGGAACTGGCGGCGCTGATCCAGCTACTCGCGGATTTGCGTAAAAGGCTCGAGGCAAATCTGTTGCTGGTCCCAAGTTGGCCGTAGCGCTGAAGGTTTGCGGCCCCAGCGGAGCGATATGGGCCCCAGTTTTTATGGCTAACAACGCACCAAGCACTGTTTGTGGTAGTGCTAGCGAGTTTGCCATCGTACCGATACCCGACCCTGCACTTGGCATTGCAGGCGGTAGTGGTGTAGTTGAGGGATTCGCTGTAGCGGTAGGTGTCGCTGTAGTGGTGGTCAGAACCGCTGCCGCGGGCATGGCGGTAGCTTGCGTTTGAGCGGGTACTTGAACAGATAATTGGGTCGGTACTTGAGCAGATAGTTGGGCCGCTACTTGTCCAGATAGTTGGGCCGGTAGGGTTGAAGATACCGGCGCGGGCATGGCGGTCGCTTGCGTTTGAGCGGGTACTTGAACAGATAATTGGGCCGCTACTTGTCCAGATAGTTGGGCCGGTAGGGTTGAAGATACCGGCACGGGCATGGCGGTCGCTTGCGTTTGAGCGGGTACTTGAACAGATAATTGGGCCGGTACTTGAGCCGATAGTTGGGCCGGTAGGGTTGTAGATACTGGCGCGGGTATTGGGACCGAAGTTTGCACCGCTGCTCCAGAAACTGAGGTGGGTTGTCCTTTCGCTACCCCCCCTTTACCTGCAGAGGCCTCCATACCTGCTACAACGCCCGTGCTAGCAGGGCGCACGGGTGGTGCCAGCCCGGCAGGGTTAGGGGTATTGAATCCAGCCTTCATACGGATTCGCACTGCTGTTTTTGTCTTTGTTACGCCGGCTTTCGTCGGTAAATATAACTTTCTTAATATCGTCCGTCTCGGGCACTCGAAGCTTTTTGTTAGCGAGCAACCAATTGGGGTTGGAGCGCATAAATGCATGTGGGTTCGCGCGCACGAAGGCGCTACGTAAGATGTCGCGACGCAGTGGCGACTTACCAACGGTTTGGTTAATGATTTTGTCTAGGTAGTCGCCATTCTTCACTACGTAGGTGCCGTCTTCAGCTACAGCGTCTTCTTCGGCTGCGAGGGCCGCCGCTTCCAATGAGCGTTCAAGGTCACCAATCATGCGCGACAACGCATCGTCCAGCTCTGCTTCGTCTACTGTTTCCACCGGCGGCGGTTCCGCCTGAGTCTTCAGCTGCGCAAGTTCAGCGCTGTCGACTAACTCCACCCCGAGGGCGGTACAACCTTGCAGCAATGCGGCAACGATCAGACAACCAAGCAGCGAGAAAGTGGACTGCAGCCGTTGCGGTAAATGGGCAAAACTCTTAATGCACATGGCTATATTTCCTATTCAGGGCTGAATCAAGGCGCGAGTGCTGCTACGGGAATGGCCATCATGTCCGTGATATCGCCCGCGCTAGGCCCAGCATACATGGTCAAGGTAGCGCTGCGCGGCCCTACACGTGTGACTTGTGCTAACCCAACAACGCTGAGCGAGTGCTGTAAGCCGCGGCTGCGCAGGCGCCGGCTACTGGGCAAAATTGCCAGCCGCTGGCCCTGATANAAACCNGCATCTTGGCCACCCTGTAAGGTTATCTGTGATGCGTCGGCAATCAGTGTNAGTGCNGACTCGCCGTGACAATGTACCGCTGCAGCCACTTCTATTAGTACGGTATCGAGCCAAGTATTCAAACCCANTAGCGCCGANTCGGGCAGAGTTAGCCAGGCCAGTTGGTTNTTANTACTTACCCGAGACGATGGGATGGGCAACTGCGTTGCCAAAGAAAGTACTNCCNCTTGGCGCGCCATCAGGCGTAATTCGACTGCCAGTGTTTTACTCGGTCTGGCGTGAGCAAAAATNCCCGCCCGCTGGAGTAGCGGCTGGCGCTCTCCGGCAGTCACATGCACATATAGATGAAGATCTTCATAGCTCACGGCTGCAGCGGTCATAAAGCGTTCATAGGTAGACAGGTTTGAAGTATCGCTGCGCGCGTGGTCGAGCAGCACGGAAACATTGCCGAGCCGCCCTTCGGCTAGCGCGGTTTGCAGCGCATTGCTCAGGGTATGAGCGGCGGCGCGAGCCATATTTTGAGCGCCCGGTTTGCCACCCGCTTCGACTTCCACGGTTAATCCGAGACGTTGTGGACGCAGCGGTTGGGTGGCGCAAGCTGCAGCAGAAGTGTCTGTGGCATAAAGTAAGTCTGTGGTTTCGGCGCCAAATCGGTTGCGGCGCAGTACTGGGCGCAACTTCTCCAGCTTCAGGCCGCTGAATACCATCACATCCTCGCCCATGGTGCCGTTGCTGTCGGTCCAACTGCTGGCGGCAATTCGCGCTTCTTGATCCATCGCAAGATTCATAAACGCCTGCTTAAGCTGGCGTAACTGCTCGGCATAATCCTGCTGAAGTGCTGGGTTGATGACTTCGATGCTGGTCTGCCCAGCCATTTGCACACCGCCAGGATCTGCGCTCTGTGCCTGCGTTGGGGCCTGCACTAGAGCGCAGAAGGCAAAACACACGAGCGCAGCAATGCCCTGGCGCCATCGGCTGAGTCGACGTCGGTTGTTGGCTGTTGATGCGCGTGCAAACATTGGCCTGTCAGCGCCCAGCGCTTGGCCCTTGCAGATAATTCTTCACTAACTCATCAATGGTGCGCTGGGGTAGCGCGAGCTTGGTTTCATAGGTCTCTTCGCCAATCGGCGTGATGCTGACGACGCGGGCACCATAAATAACGCCTTCGACTCGGCTTTTCAGATGGTCTTCTGTTACCGACATATCGTTCATGGTGCCGGTGGCGTTGATGTACTGACCATAAACCTGTTCAGCAAGGGCGCGGTACGCGTCGAGCTTGGAGGCTTTAATTGCCATCAGCCGCTGCTGTGCTGGCGTGTCACCGCGCTGAGAGGCAATTACCGCATAGCCCGAGGCCATGAGCCCATCTGCTTCAGACACTGGATACAGGTTCTCGGTGCGCTGGGGCGACGCACAACCTACTAGGCCAAAAGCCAGTAATGCCGCCATTAGGGCACGAGGAGCACCTGTCACAAGATCTGCGGTTGCCGCGTTGTAGATAGCCATGATCCGAAATTCCTTTCCGCCTATGTAGTAATCATCGGCCAGCCGGAGCAGATCTTGAATGCAGATCATCCGTTCAGGGCGCTTTTCCAAGTGCCTTGGTGTTTTTAGGCACGCTTTATGCAAACTCTCTACGCAAACCAAGTACCAAAGGGCGAAAAGCGCTCTTTTTGACACTAATTGTCAGTAAAAAAGGACATCACGCAGCAGTAATGGCGACTTCAGCGATTAATCTGTCAGATCTTCGACAATTGTCGGCAACTGTGCCGTGGACGTCGCTGGCTATGCCTATCGCGGTCATTCTCATTTTGACCATGCTGATATTGCCGCTGCCGCCACTGATGTTGGATTTCTTTTTTACCCTCAACATTTTGCTCGCGCTGCTGATCATCATGGTAGCCCTGAATACCGCAGAAACGCTGCATTTCTCCTCATTTCCCACCATTATCCTGTTTGCCACCATGTTACGCCTTGGCCTTAACGTCGCATCCACCCGTGTGGTACTGCTTGAAGGCCATCAAGGCGGTGACTCTGCTGGCAAAGTAATCGCGGCCTTCGGCGAGTTCGTCATCGGCGGCAACTACGTGGTTGGTTTCATCGTCTTCGCTATTTTGATGATTATTAACTTTATCGTAATTACCAAGGGTGCTGGCCGCGTGTCAGAGGTTATTGCGCGTTTCACCTTGGACGCACTGCCGGGCAAACAAATGGCTATTGACGCCGATCTCAACGCCGGGGTTATCGACCAAGAAACCGCCAAGCTGCGCCGTGCTCAGGTTGCGCAGGAATCTGACTTCTTTGGCTCCATGGATGGTGCCTCTAAGTTTGTGCGTGGCGACGCGGTTGCCGGCCTGCTAATTCTTATTATCAATTTGGTCGGCGGCTTGCTGATTGGACTGCTGCAATACGAGATGACGTTATCTGATGCGGCACGCGCCTACATTTTGCTAACCATTGGCGACGGCCTGGTCGCCCAGCTACCGGCACTGATTCTTTCCTTAGCTACGGCGATCATTGTTACCCGGGTTACCACCTCGGAATCCACACCCGATCAGGCCAGCAGACAGCTCGCCAACCCATTGGCGTTTTATATTGCCGGCAGCATTTTGACCGTGATGGGCCTTGTGCCCGGCATGCCCAACATGATCTTCCTTATGCTAGGTGCCACAGCGCTGGGGCTTGGGTTCTATATTCAGCGTAATTTCACCGATGGCGTCGCCGATGCCCCAGCAGCGGCAGATATGCCTGCCGATCAAGGCCCGGCAACGGCCGAGGACCCCAATTTACTGGAACTGGGCTGGGACGATGCAGGTCAGGTCGATGTGATCAGTTTGGAGCTGGGCTATGGGTTGATTCCCATGGTGGACGCTGACACCGGCGGGCGTCTGCTCAACCGTCTGAAAGGCATTCGCAAGAAGCTGTCTGCGGAAATGGGCTTTCTGTTGCCTTCCATACGCATCCGCGACAACCTCGATAGCGCCCCAGATGCCTACCAAATTGTCATCAACGGCTCTGTACGTGGCGTCGGTGTCATTGCCAGCGGTAAGGAGATGGCGATTAACCCCGGCAATGTGCTCAGTGAAATTCCCGGTGAAGCTGGCAAGGATCCGGCCTTCGGACTTGATGCGGTTTGGATTGAACCAAGCGAACGTGAATATGCCCAAGCGGTTGGCTATACCGTGGTAGATGCCAGTACGGTAATCGCCACGCATTTAAACAGCGTGATTAAAAATAACGCCGATGAACTAATGACCTACGATGTCGCACAACAGTTGATCGACAAAATCGCGGAAACTTCACCAAAACTGGTCGAAGACTTTATTCCGGAAAAACTGACCCTCGGCACCGTCGTTCGAGTACTGCAAAACTTGCTCAGAGAGCGCGTACCGCTGCGCGATATGCGAACTATTTTGGAAACGTTAGCGGAGGAATCCGGTCGTACTCAAGACGCTGGTCAGCTATGCGCCTTGGTCAGACCCAAGCTCGCCAGGCTAATTGTGCAGGACATTATCGATCCGGACGAAACCTTAGCGGTTATGACACTGGACCCAACCTTGGAACAGTTACTGACAGATTTGGTGTCGCGGGCCAACAGCTACGACGAAATTGCCCTAGAACCCGCATTGGCCGAAAGCTTCTTTGCCTCCATTCGCTCAACCATTGAGGAGCTGGAGCAACAGGACCTACCGGCGGTACTTGTTGTGTCGCCCATTTTGCGCCCTTGGCTGGCGCGGCTACTGCGACGCAGCACCAAGGATTTAACGGTGTTGTGCTACACCGAAATACCCGACGACCAACCAATTAGCGTTGTGTCTTCAATTGAAGTTAACGAACGTGAGGAAGAACAGACCTAGAGTCTGCCGAGAGTACTATGGAACTAAAAAGATTTGTTGGCGCTGACAGCAAGGCAACTATGGATCAGGTGCGCTCGCACTATGGCGATGACGCACTGATTATCTCAACTAACAAGGTCGGTAACAAAACCGAGATGATTTGTGCCGTTGAGGAACCCCTGAACACAACAGCGGCGCCCCAGCAAAGCGATGCTGGCGCGGAGGGTACGCTAGATATCAGTGAGGCGACTTCTACCGTTGCATCGCTACTCAATCGTGTCGCCGCAGATAATGCATCCGGCGCAGCACTCCCGCGTGGCAAGGCCGACCAACGCATCGCACAGGAGTTTGGTAAAGAACTAAACTCCGCTCTGGGCAAAAAGCCAGAAGCAAAAACAGAACCTACGCCCTTTGTTGCCAGCACCACTGCAACCAAGAATCACCCTGAAGCGACCCAACCATCCTTTGTGGAACCGCCAGCACGGGAAGAAATGCATCAAATGATGCAGACCATTCAGAACGACTTGGCTGAACTGCGTACTCAGCTCGAAGCTAAGGCGGCGGCGGAAACACCGCTGCGCAAAGCCCAACTGGCCATGGCTTCTGTTAATCGCAGAGTTAAGGAGCGGACGCATACCGACACCAGTGAGGTGTCCAAGCAAGTGCAAAACCTCATTCGCAGGCCGCTAGCCCAACAGCGCGACTGGTCTGGGGTGCATGCCTTTGTCGGCT
>PCCE01000032.1 GCA_002731575.1 Gammaproteobacteria bacterium
AGCGTCCCGCGCCGGCGAGGGAGATGAGATAGACCGCACACGGTTGAAAAATCGTGACAATGTGAATCCATTGGTCCCAGGTTCGAGTCCTGGTGGGACCACCAATTTCTCTTCCAAAGACGTCTGTCTAGGCTCCATCAAAGACACTTCCCGAGCTTTTGATCGGGGCGCTACTGGCGGCAGAAATTAGCGATGCTCGAGGCGGTTTCGTTGCTGATTTCCATGCAGCCCAGAAAGATTTCTGTGCCATGAATGCTACCCATCACCTGTCGGCATTGGGCGTTTACTCCTGCCTTGCGCAGCAAACGATAGAAATTTACGCCCTCATCTCGTAACGGGTCACATTCATTTACGATGATGTAAGTTCTGGGCAGTCCCTGTACATCTTCGACAGAGCAAAAACTCGGCCATGCCAATGGATTCTTGTTCTGAAATTCCTCAAGGCCATAGCTTATCGCCCCTTGAGAGACTGGGCCGTCAGTGTGCAGGGACAGCAGAATACCTTCGTTCTCAACCGACGAAGGGTTCTCGGGCAACGGCCATTGACCTGCGATATAAGGGCACAGTGGATAAAGGCCAGTGATAAGGTCTAGTGCGCCCTCTTGCTTAAGGCGCAGCCCTGTTGCGATGGTTAGATTGCCGCCACCGCTTTCGCCGGCCAAGATTATCTTTTTGGCGTCGATATTCAGTTCAGCTGCATTCGTGTGAACCCATTTGATGCCAGAAACACAATCATTCAAGCCGGCGGGATAGGGTGCAACCTCCGGCGCTGATGACGCCCAGCGTGCGTTTCTGAAATCGACCATGGCCACAGCAACGTTTTGTCGGGCAATGCAACGACCCCAAGCCGCATACAATTCGTCGAAGCAAGAACTGACTTCCATACCGCCGCCATGGATGTAGTAAACACACGGCAACGCATCCTGTGTGTCTGGGCGGATGTATTGGATCTTGATCGTGTTGCCATCAGGATGAGATACGAACTCCTTGGTGGTGGTCACCAGGTCATCGCTTGGCACAACGTATTTGTAGTGCTCCGCATTGTTAATCATCTCCATGAGAGCCTTAGCTGCCATGCCCTCTTCAGTTTGTTCGAAAGCCATCATTTCTTCTCTGCTGGAGAAATGTGTGACCGCCTGGTCCATGTCAATGTGTCCCAAGACATCTTTAATGCGCTGATCAATTCTCTCGTCAGCCAGTATTTTGTTTGTCATTGCCTTCTTCAGTCTTTCTTTGGTTTTTTTGCAAACACCGGCGGCTGCCTGAACTCGTAGGATTCAAGAAGTCGCCCCTATCCCTCAGATGGAAGGTATCACGAGAGCATAATCGATACGCCTTGTCAGCGGTGCGAACAAATGTTTCGCCGCGGTCGTTAGCGCTGGCTTCCTTTTTCTGGTGTCTTTCTTTTGGCGCGGGAATTAATGCCGCCACAGATGCCTAACAATTCATGCTAAAGCCTAGCTACTTGTTCAAATGTGGTGCCCTTTATGCGTTGCACGGTTTGCATAACCGCGGTGGCTAATCTGAGAAATGCTGGGGCCTTCACTTCCTTGCGAAATTCTGGGCGAGCCGCCAAGGATTGGTACCAAGCGAATACTTTGGGGTGCAGCCGCTGAAAAGGGTAACCGGCGGCTGTTAGACGTTCTGTGTAGATAAACCATGCGATATCCAGCACGCTAAAGCCGCCGCCTGTGAGGTAGGGATACTGCTCTAATTGCTGTTCCAACAGACTGTAGGTTTGCTTAAAGGCTTGAGCCGACTCCTTGACCTGTTGGTCCGTTACACCGTGTTTGGCGAAGTCTTGCCAAAACGCCAGCTCGATGTTCTTAAGAGAATCAGCGTTGCCCTGCACGGACCCGTTGCTTTGCTCGTAGGCACTCAGGGCGTAAGGTTTTTTCTGGGCTAGAAATTTTGGAATCACAAACCTCATCGTCAGCGCTCGAAGGTTTAGGTGAAGGTCATCTTCTGCGCGTAGGGCATCGAGTATGTCACTGTGCTGTTCCGCTGGCAGCAGGGGCGGTTGCGGAAACTTCTCCTCTAAGTAAATCATTATGTCATTGCTCTCTATATGTACGGCACCGTCGTGAATCAACACGGGCACCAAGCCTCGGGGATTCACGCCTAAAAACCAGGGCTTGTAATTTTGCTGCCGGCTGAGGTCTAAATGATGAGATTGCCAATCGATGCCTTTTAGCGAGAGGAAAATCCTGGTTTTTTGCGAGCAGGCCGAGCCTTGAAAATGAATGAGATGTAATCCCTGCCAGCCCAGCACATCCTTGGTGGTTACATCACTGTCCAGAAGCCGCATGTTTCCTCCTTGTCTTACCCATTGCAGCGCGGTGCGCGCGTACTCTGATGTTGTCGGGTCCCTGACTTATGCCTTTAGGCCTTGATCTGGGAACGATCGGCAATGACGCCGTCGGGTCAGACCAGTAGCCAATCGCCTGCTGCAAGTTCGAAGGCAGCCTCGATTTCTGCCCGGTGCGGATCTAATTGGGCGTCATCAAGGCGGAGTATGTTGATCGCCTGCTCAAAGACCTGCATCGCACCGGGGCCTTTATGGCTTTGTCCATTGGTTACTAGGGTGTAACCAGAATAATCGAGCAGGTCCAAGGTCGATGTCTTACCAACGGGCAGAGCGATCGTCACATGCGGAAGTCGGGCACCTATACAGGCCTTAGCAACGAAGCTGCTCACTTCGGGATGGCGCACCAGCGCTGACGATTCAGCAATGGCCAAGTTGGGTTCGTAGATGCTGCCCAACTGCAGGCCAATGGTATTGAAGTGCTCCTCCTGGCCCGCAATGGCTTGGGCAGTGCGCTCACGAACGCCCTGACCCTGTTTGTCGTCTGCTGCTGCTAGGGCTAGACGTTTGCGCACAGGACCCACCAAAATTGCGCGCAAGCGGTTTTGTGCTGACTTTGGCAGCATCCGAATCATGGTAGAAGACATAATTTTTTGCAGCAGCGGCGCCTTGCTGGGGTCTAAGCCCAAGGCGTACAACACCTCCTCCATTTTTTCGTTGTTGTTGACGCTAACATCACAGGCGCGCTGGGCGATTGGTTTTCGTTCCTGTTCATAGGTGTCGAGTAGAGCGGACTGCTCAGGGTTGCGTAAACATGTTTTGATTTTCCAAATCAAGTTATGCACATCTCCCACGCCGGTGTTTAAGCCCAGTCCTCCAGTTGGCGGGAATCGGTGAGCAGAGTCTCCAACGAGAAATATATGCTGATACCGAAAGCGCTCGGCTACCTGAGCTGTCATACGCCACAGACCCTTGTGTAGAAGTTTGTAGTCTGCGCCGAGGGCCTTAGTCAGCAGCGTCTGAGTCTCTGCGTCACTATAAAGGTCCGCACTCGCCGTATCGTTCGGCACCAACTTCATAAATACAGACAGCTCTTTTGGGTCGTGCACAATAAGGGTGCCCATCAAATCAGGATCAAGCAGCCACAGCAGCAGGTTGGCTTCGATGGAGCTCCCCTTGTCAGTGCTAGGTCTCGTCTTGGTAATGTCTACAGCACAAGAAAAATTGATAAATGTCGCAATGGTCTCTGGACCTTCACGCCGAATGTTGAGGGCATTCGCAATAGGACTGCCCGCCCCATCAGCCGCTAGCAGATATTTGGCATTAATTTGCAGGTTTGCTTCGTTGCCGTTCTGCGCCAGCGAGCTGATCTGCTTTGCCCCGTCGACAAAGCCCAACCACTGGGTGCTGTAGCGAATGTCCGCCCAGTCAGAGTTGCGTGCTTTTTCCAGCAGATACCCCTCAAGCAGATGTTGCGAGATATTTGTGGTGTGCTGGTTGGAGCTGGACATCATCTGGGCAAGGCTTTGCGGATTGCCAAGCAAATCGAATTCACCGAGCACTGGGCTTTGCAGCGTCGCTAGCCAACTGATTTTGTGGGCGTTGGGGTGTCGGTTAAGCTCATACAGCTCTGCAGCAGGCAGTCCAAGTTGGGCGAAGATCTCCATCGTCCGCGTATTGATCACATGAGCCGCAGGAGCCTGCAGCACCCCAGCTTTGCGCTCGACGACAATATGAGAAATACCCTGCTTTGATAGCAATAGGGATGCACACAACCCCGTTGGTCCCGCGCCAACAATCAATACATCCGTAGTCTCAACTGTGGCCATGTCCGATGAATCCCATATAAAGCGGTTTAGCGCTGCATTGCTTGAGCGTTTCGCGAGACTATCTCGAGCGAAGTTTACAAAGTTAGCAATGGAGCCTAATGTATAAATATACTTGTATGGTAACAAGTATAAAAATACCCGCTAAGACCCAAGTACTATAAATCTCGGTAACACCGGAGAAAGATATGACCGCAGTGAGCGAAGTGCCACTAACCGCAAAACACCGTGGCAAAACTGCACCGGCCAAGCTCGCCCATGTGGTTTACAAGACCTCTCAATACGAGGAAATGATTGAGTGGTACCGCTTAGTTTTGGAAGCAGAAATTATGTCTGCCTCGCCCATGGTGACTTTTCTAACCTATGATGAAGAACATCATCGTATCGCCATTGCCAATATGCCCGGTTTGCAGGAACGGCCTTTTCAATCGGCTGGGGTAGAACACTGTGCTTTTACCTACGCGTGTCTAGATGACCTCATTTATACCTACGAACGTCTTCAGCAAAGTTCCATAGAGCCCTATTGGACTGTCAACCATGGGCCAACGCTGTCGTTCTACTATCGCGACCCAGACAACAACCAAATCGAGCTGCAAATTGATGTTTTCGACAACAACCAGAAGGTCAATACTTGGCTCGAGCAAAGCGACTTTGCGAGCAACCCTATTGGCGTCATCTTCGAACCTGAGGCGCTAATCGCGCGCTACCGTGGTGGCGAGTCCTTAGACACTTTACTGGCCAGACCGGTGATAGATCCTGCGGACCTGATCAATCATCTGCCTTTGCCACCTAGCGGCTAACTCAGGTGAACTCGCTCATTTTCCCTAACCCATTGCTGACTGCCTATCGCCTGCTTTTGGTAGCCCAGCAAGAAGGAGGCATTGAGTGCACGCCCTCTTCTCGGTGACTTTTGTTCTTCTGTTTGTCTGGATGGCAGGCTTGGCAGGCGCCGTCGCGGCACAAGAGACAGAGTCCCAGTCGCGCCCCAATTTTTTGCTCGTTGTCGCCGACGATTTAGGCTGGGCGGATATTGGCGCATTTGGCAGCGTCATTCGCACACCCAACATCGACAAAATTGCGGCAAATGGCACCATTATGAGCCAGTTTTATGCCAGCCCTACCTGCGCGCCAACGCGCGCCATGTTGCTCACGGGTTTGTCTAGCCATGAGGCTGGAGTTGGCACCCAAAACCTGCAGCAGGCCTCAAATCAGAAAGATTCCATCCTTTACCAAGGTCAACTGCATGATGGCGTGGTCACCTTGGCCGAAGGTCTGCAATCTATCGGCTATCAGACCATGATCAGCGGCAAGTGGCATATCGGGCGCAATCCCGACCAGCAGCCGCACCAGCGGGGCTTCCAGCGCAGCTTTGTGCTGCGCGAGGGGGGCGCCAGTCACTTTGCTGACCAACTGGCTTTGAACCCAGCCGAGCCACCCCATTACTTCGAGGACGGTGTGCAGGTCGAAACACTGCCAGCGGATTTTTATTCAACCACTTTCTACACCCAAAAGATGATCGACTTTCTCGACGCCCGTAACCGCAGTACTCCGTTTTTCTCATATCTCGCTTACACCGCACCCCATGACCCCCTGCAGGTGCCAGATGATTGGCTGCATCGCTATAGGGGTGTTTTCGATGATGGGCCGGATAGTGTACGTGCCCGTCGAGTAGCAGCACTGCAAGCGCGCGGTTTGTTTCCGGTGGATGCAAGAGCGGCCACCCTCGTGCCACCACCATCCATTGTCCCCGGCTCCAAGCCGCCTTGGGCCGAGCGCTCCGAGGCCATGCGCCGGGTTGATGTTCGGGGGGTAGAAATTTATGCCGCCATGGTTGAATTGTTGGATCAAAATTTGGGTCGCGTCATTGCCTATCTCGAAGCCGAAGGCGAACTCGACAATACCTATGTGCTGTTCCTTTCCGACAACGGCGTGTCCGCGATCACCCCGTTGTTCTACCCACAAACGAGTCGAGAGTGGTTACACCGAGAGCGCGATATGGATCCGGCCAATGCCGGGCGTCCGGGGACCCACACCTTTATCGACGGCGAGTGGGCCAGCGCACTTAATGGGCCATTGAGATTATTTAAGGGCACGACGGCCGATGGGGGTACACGGGTGCCATTTGTCGTTGCGGGACCCGGCGTCGCGCAGGGAGTTATCAACAAGCAGTTAGGCCATGTGGCTGACCTCACACCTACTCTTTATGCGCTGGCAGGCCTGCAGCCCAAGATGTCTTCGCTGTATCGAAACAGGCCTAAACCTCGCGGATTGTCCTTGGCGGCAAGCTGGCAAGGCTCTGATGTCCCGCGTCAGCAAGCAATTATCACCGAGTTATTTGGTGACCAGTCCGTGCGCGAAGGGGATTGGAAGCTGTCGCGCATGGCTGCGCCTTTTGGCGACAGCACATGGCAGCTTTACAACATGGCTGTAGACCCCGGTGAAACAAACAATGTGGCAGCTGCGAATCCGCTGGTTGTCGAACGAATGCAGCTTGCTTACGCGAGCTTTGCCCGGGAAGTAGGCGTGATAACGCCAAAGCCACCGCTAACCCGCGACATTGGTGCCCTCTATGTTGGTAAATGTAACTGGAACTGTGAGACCCGATTGTTGCTGCTCAACGCCCTTGTGAATCCCAGCTATCGCTGGATTCTGGTGGTAGCAGCCTTATTTCTTGGCCTTCTTACCGCCGTTCTTGGCTGGCGCTTGCTGCGCCGTTACCGTCTGCTTGGCGAGGCCACGATGCACTAGAAAATCCACTACAAAGTTCGCATGACGATCCACGCTGGATGAATCTCTGCCATTGAATCCGAACATCGATTGGGCCTCTGGGGCCATGACGTAGACCAACGAACCGGCACCCAAAAACGTGTAATACCAAAACACGAAGTCGTCGTTATCTTCGTCTATCCAAACCCCGACACTTTGACGCAGTTGCTTCATTAGCGGACGGCTATAGGTATCGACAATAAAACGCAGACGCGCAGTGTCGCGTTTGCCCTCATGCACCATGAGGCGCGTTAGCTCTGGGTGAGCTGCGTTAAATCGCACATAGCTGCTGATCACTTCGGCGGCTTGTTGGCTTGGTGGTAGATCTTTTAGCTGCTCAGTACGAGCATCCAGATATTCTCGAAGCAGGCCAAAAATTTGTTCGAGAATCGCCTTCCAGAGCTTTTCCTTAGTGCCAAAGTGATGGCTCACCAGTCCGCGCTTAACACCGGCTGCATTCTCAATATCGCGAATGGTCGCGCCGTCATAGCCACACTCTGAAAATAAGCGCATGGCAGCAATACGTATTTTGCCCGTGGTTTCTTCGGCGCGTTTCTGCAGCCGTCGCTTGCGCGGACCCAAGGCGCTATTGCCAGTGTTGGAAGTTGCCTTTGTCATTGGCGCAAGGTTTTTGCACATTCTCGTCGCAGGACAATCAAGGCTAGTCGATAACCTGATCTCTGACCGTGTTGACCAAGGTGGCAATGCCCGGAACCTCCACCTCAACTCGGTCGCCCGCAGCAAGAAAAACTCGGGGCTGACGTAGCGCTCCTGCACCCTCTGGAGAACCAGTGACAATCACATCACCGGGTTCAAGCCAGTTCACTTCCGAAATATGCGATATCAGTTGGGCAAAGGAGAAAATTAGGTCATCTATGTGCATATGCTGGCGAGGCTCGTCGTTGACCCTAGTAATCATTTCCAGCGCATGCATATCAATGCTGTCTGCCGTTGCCATCCATGGGCCAAAGCCTCCGCTGCGGTAGGCATTCTTGCCCGTGGTAACCTGATTACTGCTGACCTGATAAAAGCGCGCCGAACCGTCGTTGAAGGGTGCGAAGCCTGCAATATGATCGGGTGCCTGTTCCACACTGACATTGCGACAGCGTTTGCCAACGATCAGCGCAATCTCCCCCTCATAGTCAAAGCCGGGCTCTTTCAGCGGTTTCTCTAGCGCCTCTCCCGATGCCACCAAGGTATTCGTTGCGCGTAGAAAAAACATTGGCACCTTGGGTACCTCGCTAAGGCCCATGGCATCCTTGGCCTCAACATAGTGGCTGTGGGTATTCATGCCTGCAGCCCAAACCACTCCAGGGTTGGGTATTACAGGTAATAGCCTGACTTCATCCAAGGACGTATCTACTGACTTGTCTTTGACATACACAGCGGCTTCTTCGAGGCCACCGCCAAGTAGGGACTTAAGATCAGGGTAGCGATCGCCCATCACAAAGCCGAGATCCACAATGCCCCCATCGAAGACTGCCCCGTAGGATGCTCTTTCGGCTTTGATATAACTTGCCAGCTTCATATTTGTTCAGCTCCTTTTGCAACTATGTATTAAGAGTGTTGGTGCGATGGATTAAAGCAGCGCCACCGGTCGCGCAGTCAGCCAAATGTCTAGCCCCGCATACTGTTAACAACATAGGCCGGTAAGTCAGCTACCGCCACCCGCTCCTGAGCCATGGTGTCGCGGTTGCGCACGGTGACCGTGTCGTCTTCTTCAATGGTCTGAAAATCAACGGTAACGCAAAGAGGGGTACCGACTTCGTCGTGCCGACGATAGCCCTTACCAATGTTGCCAGTATCCTCATAGAAGATGCGTCCAATACCCAGCTGCATCAGGTCGTTTTTGATGGCCTTGGCCTTGCTCACAATACCCTCGTGGTTGCGCTTAAGCGGTAGGATGGCGACCTTGATCGGCGCAAGGTGCGGCTTAAATGCCATAACCGTGCGCTCGCTGCCGTTCTCCAACTGCTCGACGGTATAGGCCTCATTCATTACCGCCAGCACGCCACGGTCGACCCCAGCAGAGGGCTCAATAACAAAGGGCACATGCCACTTCTTCGCCTCAAGATCCTGCATGGCGAGTTTTGCATTGGAATCTTTGTTCGGTTCAACCGAGGCACTAAGCTCGTAGTCACCCTGATTTTTGGTATGAGAACCCAAGTCGAAGTCGGTGCGATTGGCAATGCCCTCAAGTTCCTCCAAGCCGTGCGGAAACCGATACATCACATCCACTGTCGCCTTACTGTAGTGGGCTAGCTCATCCGCTGGCACATGATAAAGCTCAAGCTGCGAGCGGTTGACCCCTTGCAGGGCCCACCAGTCCAGCCGCATCTCTACCCAGCGGCTATGCCAGTCCTCGTCCTCGCCTGCCTTGACGAAAAATTCCAGCTCCATCTGCTCGAATTCGCGGACGCGGAAAATAAAGTTGCGCGGGGTAATTTCGTTCCGAAAGGCTTTGCCAATCTGTGCAATACCGAAGGGCAGCTTGGGCGAGGTTGAGTCCACGACGTTTTTAAAATTAGTGAAAATTGCCTGAGCGGTTTCTGGGCGCAGGTAGGCAAAGTTGTCGCCGTCTTGCACAGGACCAACTTGCGTTTTAAACATTAAATTGAACGGACGAGGCTCAGTCAGATCGTTAGACCCACAGCCGGGGCAAGTATCGCCTTCCAGATGGTCTGCACGCCAGCGGCTTTTGCAGGCCCGGCAATCGACCATCGGGTCAGTGAAGGTGGCTTCGTGACCGGAATGCCGTAGCGTCAAGGGATTAGTCAAAATAGCCGCGTCTAGGCCTTCAATGTCGTCACGCTCGTAGACCATGGCACGCCACCACGCGGCTTTGAGGTTGTTCTTCAGCTCCACGCCCAGTGGGCCGTAGTCGTATACGCCCTGGAGTCCGCCATAAATGTCGCTGGACTGAAAAATAAAACCCCGACGTTTGGCTAGGGAGACAAGCTCCTCCATGGATGTTGCTGTCACAAACTTTCCTGAATAAATGATTTTTTGCAATAAACTCAATTAACGTTGAGCGAGCTAGTCGCCGCGCGCGACTATACCGTTAAAGCAGGGTAAATTCAGCGCCGCAGCGCGGTTTGCCGACTTCGCGCCATCACTTATCGGAGGAGAATACACAGATGCCGAACAATCTTTTTGATTTAACCAACAAAGTTGCACTAATCACCGGGTCCAGTAAGGGTATTGGTCGCGCCATCGCAGAAGAAATGGCTCGTCAGGGTGCCAAGGTTGTCATCAGCAGCCGCAAAGCAGACGTCTGTCAGGAGGTAGCGGACGGCATTAATGCGGAAGTTAAGGCTACGGGTAATAGCAGCGGCGAAGCCATTGTTATTCCAGCCCATGTGGGCCAGCGCGAGGCGCTCCAGCACCTTGTTGATGAAACCCGCACGCGGCTGGGGGCTATCGACATTTTAGTGTGCAATGCAGCAGTGAACCCGTTTTACGGCTCCATGCAGGAACTGCCGGACGATGCTTTGGATAAAATTCTCGATATCAACATCAAGTCCAATCACTGGCTGGTAAATATGGTGTTGCCAGAAATGATCGAGCGTAGAGATGGCTCCATTATTATTGTATCCAGCGTAGGTGGCTTGCGCGGCAGCCCGGTGCTTGGTGCCTACTGTATCTCCAAGGCAGCAGACCTACAGTTGGTGCGCAACTTGGCGGTCGAGAACGGTCGCCACAATGTCCGCGTCAACGCCATCTCACCGGGACTGGTGCGTACCGACTTTGCCCGAGCGCTGTGGGAAAACCCAGATATTCTCAAGCAGCGTACTGCTGGCGATCCGCTCAAGCGTATTGGTGAGCCGCGAGAAATCGCCGGGGCTGCTGTGTATCTGGCGTCGGCTGCGGGCTCTTTTACCACGGGACAGAATTTTGTGGTCGATGGCGGCGCGACGATCAGTTAGTTTAGCGCCGTTATGAATTGGTTAGACAAAGAGTTAAACAATGCAAGATGAAATAGCGAAGCCCCGTTGGTGGGCACAGGCCATTTTGATAGGGTCAATTATTGGCGCGCTGCTCATGATCATGGGCGGGTTTGGTACGCGCTTGGGCATGTGGACGTATAACGGCGGCTTCAATGTCTCCAGCGGTGGAGTTGTACTTGCCGCTGCAGGCTTCTTTTTGGGCGTGATCGGCTACGTGGTGAGCTGGCGCAAAGGCCTGAAAAGCGAGCGTTCTAGCCTGCTTTTTGCCCTGCTAATTTGTACCGTACTGTTGGCGCAGTTTGCGATGCAGATTAATGCCCTGTCCTCCGTGCCCTTGATTCATAACATTTCTACCGACACCGAGGATCCACCAGCCTTTGATGTGCTGGTGGCAGTTCGCGAAGCCGACGGCGCAAATCCGCTGGCATATGACGCGGCAGTTTTGGCGCCTCAGCAACGCCAAGCCTATCCATGGGTGGTGACACTAAATTCATCGGTGAACCCTGGCATCATGGTCAACTCGGCGGTAACCGCGTTGGAAGACCTTGGTATCGAAGTGGTAAACGTGTCGGCCGCACAGGGGATTGTTGAAGGTACGGATACGACCTTTTGGTACGGATTCAAGGACGACCTGGTGGTGCGCGTACGCGCTGCCGAAGCGGGCTCAGGCAGTGTTGTTGATATACGCAGCGTGTCTCGGGTAGGACGTTCGGACTTAGGCCTTAACGCAAAGCGTATTGGCGCAATTCTAGAGCGGCTTCGCGGCTAAAACTTTACCAACTCGCAGCTCATGGTGGTCAGATCCACAATGCCAATGGCATTATGCCCGGCCATCATGCCCGCACACTCACCCGGATTAAAAATGGTCTGCTCATTGCTTTGCTCGAGGCGGTAGCGATGGGTATGGCCGTGTAGCGCCAGCGCTTGGTCGTCAAGATGTCCTTCAAATTCAAGCGGGTCGTGGACCACGATAATGCTGCGCTCCGCCCAGTCGAGCATTAGAGGCGGATCGGCAAAGGTGAAGCCATGCTGGACTATGGCAGCCTCCAACGCCTCACGTTCCTGATCGTTGTTGCCGAATACTCCAAATAGAGGCGCGTCTAAATCAGCGAGCACGTCGAGGGTCTTTGCTTGGCTGATGTCGCCGGTATGGATGACCCGATCGACGCCATGTGCGTTAAACAGCGCAACGATCTTGCGCACATTTTTGAGGTTGTTATGTGTGTCGCTGACGACGCCGATTCGCATAGTTAATTCTCGAAGCGGTAGATAGGACAAGAAAAACGCCAGGCAAATGCCTAGCGCTGCGGTAACGTAAGTACGCTGTGAATAAACGAGGGAATTGCTTGCGGCGGCTGACGCGCCACCGGATCAATTCATCGTCGTTAGGAAGCGCGCTCCAACACGTGAATAGCGCATGCGCTGCCCAGACCGATAACATGGGTTAGGCCAATTTTTGCGCCTTCCACTTGGCGAGAACCCGCTTCATTGCGCAGATGGGTACTCACTTCGTAAATGTTAGCGATGCCCGTAGCCCCCAGTGGGTGGCCTTTGGACAGCAACCCGCCGGATACATTCACCGGTATGCGGCCACCTAGAGCAACTTCGCCCTCGTCGATCATGCGGCCAGCGTTCTCTTGCTTACAGATGCCAAGATTGCCGTAGTGCAGTATCTCTGCGGTGGCAAAGCAGTCGTGCAGTTCAATAAGGTCGATGTCTTCGGGCCCTAGCCCTGCCATTTCATAGGCTTCTTTGGCCGCCTTCTGGGTGCAGGAGTTAACGTCTGGCATAACCAAGTCGCGCTCTTGCCATGGGTCGGAGGCGAGCACCGAGGCTCGCACCTTAATGGCGCGATTTATCAAACCCAGCTCCCGAGCCTTTTTCTCTGAACAAATCACCGCCGCTGCCGAACCGTCGACATTTACCGAGCACATTAGCTTGGTGTTCGGGTAAGAGATCATTTCCGCGTTCATCACCTCGTCCAGTGGTGTCTCGATCTGATACATGGCCTTAGGATTCAGGGTGGAATGGTGGTGATTCTTCACCGACACCTTGGCGAACTGCTCAAAGGTTGTACCGTAGTGACGAGCGTGCTCCATGCCCGCTTCAGCAAATACTGCTGGCATAGTGCCTGAACCGATCAAACCTTCTTTCGGGATACCGGTTTTTGCGCCCCCACCGCCCAATAAACCCTTGCCCATCTGCTCCACGCCAACGGCAAGAACCACGTCATAAAGACCAGCCTTTACCGAGGCCCAAGCTTCCCGAAACGCTGTGGCGCCGGTGGCACAGGCGTTAGCCACATTGACTACCGGCATACCGGTTTGGCCAATCTCCTGCAGCATGCGCTGACCGACCATGCCTGAAGCCTGGCCTAGGTTGCCGCAGTACAGGGCCTGCATATGCTGAATGCTCAGCCCGCAGTCATCCAGTGCCATCAAGGCCGCTTGGGCGCCTATTTGCGGCACAGTTTTTTCCGGGAAGCGCCCGAACTTGATCATGTCGACCCCTACGATATATGCGTCGGTCATAGTCGTTCTCCGTTTGTGTTCTGGTATTAAAACTAGGTTTTGGGTTGAAAGAAAAAAGACAGATAGCTGTTGCCGTCGGCGTCTTTGCGCCCAAGTGCATCGGCATAAACAACGTCTACCGGCATATCAAATTCAATATGCTCAGGGTCAGCTTCAACGTTGATCAGGTTGCCCTTTATCGCGGTACCGTCGTCAAGGTCAACGATGGCACTGATATAGGGCACCTCAATACCGGGAAACGAGCGATAGACGATGGAATAGGAATACAGTTTGCCGCTATTCGGCAAAGTCACAGGGCTCATTTCATCTCTGGCACCGCACTTTGAGCACACACTGCGCTCACCAAGAAATGTGCTTCCGCACTGGCCGCACTTTTGCCCTTCCAAATAGGGCTCTGCGCCCTCGGGTATTTTCAGATATGGCACTGCTGGTAATGGCTGATTGCTCATGGCTCCCCTCTAAACAATATGAAACTTCCGGTCACGGCAGTTGCTCTGCGCGCTGTTTAACCGATCATACTATCGCCGATTGCAGCGCGATAGACCGAGATGTGCATCACAAATCCCACGTATTCTGCTCAGGTTTTGTCCGCTGTTGCGTCCCTTGGCCATATGGTCGAAGCTTGGCGAAAGGCTGCGTTGGCGGTCAGGAGGAATGATGAAGTCACTCAAAGTGCGCGACTACATGTCCACAGAGCTTGTTACCTTCGTGCCAACCGATGGTGTGATGCAAGCAATGATGGCCCTGTTAGAAAGGGGTATTTCCGGTGCCCCGGTGGTTGATGCTGATAGCCGTGCACTGGTCGGCATGCTCTCCGAAGTGGATCTCATTGGGGTCGTACTACAAGACACTTACTACAACGAGCCAGCGGGTATTGTTGCCGATTACATGCAAAGCGAAGTGGAGTCTGTGGGTCCAGATATGGATATCCTCAGCTTGGCCCAGCAGTTTGTTCGACACCACCGCCGACGCTACCCGGTGCTCGAGCACGGGGCTTTGATCGGACAAATATCACGCCGCGATGTGCTGCGCGCGGCAATGCAGTTCTCTAGCGATTAACTCTCTGCCGCATTTTGGGTAGGGGAACAGGCTGCTACAGCTTGGCGCGAATAATTTCGTTAACCTGCTGTGGATTCGCCTTACCCTGAGTGGCCTTCATGACTTGGCCGACAAAGAAGCCGAGCATCTTATCCTTGCCCCCGCGCAGCTCTTCAAACTGCTTTGGGTTGGCGGCGATCAGGTCGTCGATAATCTGTGTTAGTGCACCGTCGTCGCTCATCTGGGCCAGATTCAACGAGCTAATCAAACCATCGACGTCAGCGCTTGGACCTTCTTCCCACAAGGCATCGAACAAGGTTTTCGCGGTCTTTGAAGACAGCGTGCTGTCTTCGACGCGGGCAATCAGCTGCGCTAGTAGCGAGGGTGTCACGGGTGAAGCGCTGAGAGGCATGGCCTGTTTGTTCAAGTAGGCAGACAGCTCGCCCATAATCCAGTTTGCACACTGTTTGGCATTGGCTCCGGCGCTAACGGCGGCATCGAAAAAATCCGCGCGGTCGATATCGCTACTAATAGCGGTGGCATCGCTGGCCGATAGCCCAAGCTGGTCGCCATAGCGTGCGCAACGTGCGTCAGGCAGTTCAGGTAGCTCGCTGCGTATCCGCTCGACCAAGGCCTCGCTGATGGTCAACGGCATCAAGTCCGGATCGGGGAAATAGCGATAGTCGTTGCTCAACTCCTTGCTGCGCATGGAGCGGGTTTCATCTTTGTCGGGATCATAAAGCCGAGTTTCGCGGTGTATGCGGCCACCTGCTTCTAGCACGTCGATCTGCCTTGCAATTTCGTGCTCGATGGCCTGCTCCACAAAGCGGAAGGAGTTGATGTTTTTGATTTCGGTACGCTCCCCGAAAGCCTCCTGTCCCGTAGGCCGGACAGAGACGTTGGCATCGCAGCGCATGCTGCCCTCGGCGAGGTTACCGTCGCAGATGCCAATGTAGCGGGCAAGAGTATGGATCTGGCGAAAGTAGGCCGACGCCTCTTGGGCCGTGCGCATATCGGGCTCCGACACCACTTCCAGCAGTGGCGTACCGGTGCGGTTTAGATCCACCGCAGTCTGGCCCGGATACAAATCGTGTACAGATTTGCCAGCGTCCTCCTCAAGGTGTGCTCGGGTAATACCCACCCTGCGAGGCTTGCCGTTCTCTGGCGTGACAGTAACTTGGCCAGCGCCAACTATGGGAGTTTCGAACTGGCTGATTTGGTAGCCCTTGGGCAAATCGGCATAGAAATAGTTTTTGCGGTCGAAGATAGAATACAAATTAATCTGCGCATCAATTGCGAGGCCAAAGCGAATTGCTAGTTCCACAGCGCGCTCATTGAGCACTGGCAGTACGCCGGGCATGCCCAAATCTATATTGCAGGCTTGAGCGTTGGGTGCTGCTCCATAAGCGGTGCTGGCACCTGAAAAAATTTTGCTCTGGGTTGCCAACTGTACATGTATCTCTAAGCCGATAACGGCTTCCCAGCTCATAGCTCTTCTCCCGGGTGTCTTAGATGCCAGTCGGTATGGCGTTGAAACTGGGCCGCCAATGCCAAGGGCAGGTCTTCACGAAATGCCGGTGCAATAAGCTGCATGCCCATGGGCATGCCTTGGGAAAACCCGCAGGGAATCGAAATGGCGGGCAGGCCAGCCAGACTAGAGGGCACGGTGTACAAATCTTGTTGGTACATGGCCACCGGGTCGTCTGTGAGTTGGTTTTTGTTGAACGCTGGGGTTGGCGCGGTGGGCGCCAGCAGCAGGTCTACGCCGGCGAAGGCATTGTTGAAATCCTCAGCGATAAGCCGCCGTATTTTCTGCGCTTTGAGGTAGTAGGCATCGAAATAGCCGACCGACAAAGTATAGGTGCCAGTCAAAATGCGCCGTTTCACTTCCTGCCCAAAACCTTCTTCCCGCGAGCGCTCGTACAGGTCTTGGAGTGATTGCGGACTGTCGCAGCGATGACCAAAGCGCACTCCGTCGTAGCGCGAAAGGTTGGTCGATGCTTCTGCCGACGCCAACACGTAATAAACTGGAACCGCGGCTTGGGTATGCGGTAGAGATACCGACTTTAAAGTATGCCCAAGTTTTTCTAGCTCTGCCTTAGCGGCCTCAATAGCGTGCATATGTTCGCCAGCCTGAAAATATTCCTCGGGCAAGCCAATAGTCAGTGGTTGGTCGAGTTCGGCAATGCCATCAGTAGCCATTTTGCCCAACCACGCATCGTCTCGCTGTGCGCTGGTAGAGTCCTTGGGGTCGAATCCGGCCATCACGCTGAGCATCAAGGCAGCGTCTTCGGCATCCCGTGTCATTGGCCCCGCCTGATCTAGGCTGGAGGCGAAAGCGATCATGCCGTAGCGGGAGATGCGGCCATAGGTGGGCTTAAGCCCGGTGATACCGCATAACGAGGCCGGTTGGCGAATTGAACCGCCAGTATCAGTGCCCGTGGCACCGGCAACCAGTCCTGCAGCTACGGCCGCCGCCGAACCACCAGAGGACCCTCCGGGTACGCGCTGGGTATCCCAAGGGTTGCTCACCGAGCCAAAATAACTGGTTTCGTTTGACGACCCCATCGCGAACTCGTCCATGTTGGTTTTACCGATACAGACCATGCCAGCCGCCGCCATGTTGCTCACGACTGTGGCGTCGTAAGGGGCGACAAAGTTGCTGAGCATTTTCGAACCCGCAGTGGTCAGAACGCCGTTGGTGCAGAAAATATCCTTGTGCGCAAAGGGCAGGCCTAGGGTAGGCCGAGTATCGCCACTGGCTCGCAGCTTATCCGCAGCGGCAGCCTGCTCTAAGGCCGCCTCAGCACTGAGAGTAATAAAACTGTTTAGGTGAGCGTCCTCATTGTGAATATGCGCGATATGATCCTGAATGAGCTCGACGCTAGAGAAGTCACCCTGAGCTAAGCTTGCGCTCATGGTGCGCAAAGTGGAAAATTTCTTCATTGGCGATGACCCTATTCAACAACTCGGGGGACAAGGTAGTACTGGTCTGCAGTTGCCGGCGCATGACGCTGGAAGTGTTGTGGGTCCGGTGACTCGGTGACCACATCACTGCGCAGGCGTACTGCCGCATCCAGCGGATGGGAGAGTGGCTGCACGCCGTCGGTATCTACTGCGCGCATGGCGTCGATCATTGCCATTATCGACTGCAGGTCGGCGGCCACCTCGGCGCTCGCCTTATCGCTGAGGGCAAGCCTTGCCAAACCGGCAAGGTGGGCGACATCAATCGAATCTTGCGCCGTTGCCGAAGTTTCTGGAGTTTCTTGAGACATGGGTAATAGAACGCCGGTGCAAAAAGCTGAGTGTAAACCGGTTCAGCAAGGATTGCTGTTGCTGAGCCAAAAACCTCGTAATTTTCACTGCAACAAGGAAATATGGCCGATTGCTTTTGTCCTATGTTGCGAAAGGTTAGTCGTGCTTTTCCAATGCCATATGCCTATGATTACCCTTTATTTTTCGGAGCCTAGGCGTCGATGTTAAAGAATTTCCGCGGCCTCTTTTCGCGTGACCTGTCAATCGATCTAGGAACGGCAAACACGCTGATCTACATTCGTGAAGAAGGCATTGTGCTAGATGAACCATCTGTGGTTGCTCTACGTCAGCAGGGCAACCAGCGTAGCGTGGCTGCGGTTGGTTTGGACGCGAAGCGCATGCTCGGTCGAACACCGGGCAACATAACTGCGATTCGGCCGTTAAAAGATGGGGTGATTGCAGATTTTTTGGTGACGGAAAAAATGCTCACCTATTTTATTGCCAAGGTGCATGAAAACTCGTTTATCCGTCCAAGCCCAAGAGTGCTGATTTGTGTGCCCTGTAAATCAACGGAAGTGGAACGGCGCGCCATCCGCGAGAGCGCGCTGTCTGCTGGCGCACGGGATGTGCGATTGGTCGAGGAGCCCATGGCTGCGGCCATCGGCGCCGGTCTGCCGGTACATGAAGCCGTGGGCACCATGGTTGTAGATATTGGCGGTGGCACCACAGAGATTGCCATTATTTCTTTGAATGGCGTGGTTTTTTCTGAGTCGGTGCGCGTGGGTGGTGACCGTTTTGATGAGGCCATTGTGGCCTATGTGCGGCGCACCCAAGGCAGCCTAATTGGTGAAGCAACTGCTGAGCGCATCAAACAGGAAGTGGGCGCCGCCTACCCGCAAAAAGACATTCGCGAGATCGACGTGCGGGGTCGCAACCTAGCCGAGGGTATCCCTCGCAGCTTTACCCTAGACAGCAACGAAATACTCGAGGCACTGCAAGAGCCGTTGTCAGTCATCGTTCAAGCGGTAAAGGCAGCCCTAGAGCAATGCCCGCCAGAATTGGCCTCGGATATCGCTGAAACCGGCATGGTTCTTACTGGCGGTGGTGCACTGCTTCGCGACTTAGACGTGTTACTGGCGGAAGAAACCGGACTGCCGGTTATTATCGCCGACGACCCACTTACTTGCGTAGCACGCGGTGGCGGNAAGGCTTTAGAACTCATGGATCAAGCGGGCAACGCAGACTTGCTGTCTACGTCCTGAGGCAAACGTCAANAAGCGCCTTNGGTAGGCGTGAAAGCGCTGGNCTTTGCTAGGTTAGTATTTACTAAGGTGGTACTTGCCATCAAGCCAGTGCTGACAACGTCGACACATCTCACAAGCGCCGGAGGAGAACGATTAAAACGCTTTTCGCCAAACGACCCGGCGCAGGCTATTTTTTAGTCACCCTGCTGGCACTTTCTGTTGCACTGGTTTGGTTCGATAGCGTGTCTTTCCAAGCAAATAACAAAGGCAAAGTCGACCGCGCTGAGCGATCCCAGGGCAGCCTTGTTACCCTGCGCAGTATCATTTTAACGCTAGCTCGTCCGATCTACAGTGCGGCCCAAGCTCCCTATGATGCTACCGGCTTAGTCACGGATATCAGCACCGACCGGCAGTCCTTGCTGCAACAACGCGACGCACTCAGTGCGCAATTGCTGCAGCTCAACCAACAGCAACAGCGGCTGCAATATCTGCAAGCAGAAAACGCGCGCCTGCGGCAGTTGCTGAACTCCAAGGCCCAGTTGCCCAGGCAAGCGACCATTGCCGAAATAATCGGTGTGCCGCCAGACCCACTGCGGGCCGCAGTCATCCTCGACAAAGGCAGTGACGATGGGGTGGCCGCGGGGGATGCTGTCGTCGATGAGAAAGGATTGTTTGGTCAGGTTGTCACTGTCTCGCAAGATACCTGTTGGGTAGTACTGATAACCGACCGCGATCACGCAATTCCAGCGCGCAACAACCGCACCGGGGTGCGCATGATAGTGGGTGGCACAGGTGCCTACGACAATCTGGTGCTGGAGGATTTGCCTGCGTCAACAGATCTTTTGGAAGGCGACTTAATTGAAACCTCCGGCCTTGGCGGCAGGTTTCCGGTTGGCTATCCCATTGGTAAGGTGAATTTAGTTGAAAGAACGCAAGACTCTCCCTACCTGCAGGCCACCCTAGTTCCAACTGCGGCCTTGCTCAAGGTCGGTCATGTACTCATCATCGCGCCACCAAAGACCGATGTTGTGCCGCCTGCAGAAGCTGTAGAGGATGAGTCAGTCGAGGATAACTCGTAGGATGCGCGCTCCTGGTTTTTTCATGACTGTCGTTATCTTTCTGAGTTTGGTGCTCAGCGTATTTCACTTACCGGAAGACTGGCCGAGTTGGTTAGCATTTTGGCGGCCCCAGTGGATGGTGTTGGCGCTGATATTATGGGTACAACGGGTACCCCAGTACCGTGGCGCTCTGTTTCAACTGCTGTTTACGAAGAATGCCGCCGACGATGGCACGACAACACGCCGGGTCTTGGTATGCGTGTGGTTGCTCGGCCTTTATGTAGATACTCTCATGGGCGAACCCTTTGGCCTCAACGGCGCAATTTTTGCGACGGTAACCTTTTACCTACTGCGCTTTCATGATCGTTTACAGCTGCAAACCCTGTTTCAACAAATGGTCATGATTTTCATGATGATCTTTCTTACCGAGATCTTGCGCGCCTTCGCACTCAATACGGTGACCAACCAACCGTGGGATCTTCAGCCGCTGACTTTGGCGGCAAGCAGCATGCTGTTATGGCCGATCTTTAACTGGCTTGCGCAGCGCTTCATTGGTCCGTCGCGGCGAACCTGAGCATGACAGCAAAACCTCGTCTAATGTTGGCTTCGCAGTCGCCACGTCGATTCGACCTGTTGCGACAAATGGGTATGACCTTTGAGGTGGAGCCGGCGGATATCGATGAGACACCGCGTGGCGGCGAAGATGCTGAGAGCTATGTCTTGCGCTTAGCGCAAACGAAGGCGCGGGCCCAGTGGCGGTCGGGCTATGTGAACCTTGGTGCTGACACCATTGTGGTTTTGGATGGCGCGTTGCTAGGCAAGCCGCAGAATGAGCAGCACTGTGTCGATATGTTGTTAGACCTATCCGACCGTACGCATCAGGTAGCCACGGGCATTGCCTTGTTCGACGGCGAGAATACTTGGAGCGAAGTAGTGGTCAGTAGCGTGACGTTTCGTGCCATCAGCGAGAGCGAAGCCCGTGCCTACTGGGATAGCGGCGAGCCTCAGGACAAAGCTGGAGCCTATGCTTTGCAGGGTTTAGGCGGAGTATTTGTCTTACGTATTGCTGGCAGCCACAGCGGCATTATTGGCCTACCGATGACCGAGACCGAACAACTGCTGCGAGCTGCGGGCATTCAGACTTGGTCGGAGCTTGGGCGTGGCTGAAGAACTGTTGATTGATGTTTCGGATTTCGAGTCCCGGGTTGCGTTGGTACAAGACGGCGCGGTGCAAGAAGTCCACTTGGCGCGCTCGGCAGGCTATAGCGCAACCGGCAACATTTACTTGGGCAAGGTTGTCAGAATTATGCCCGGCATGCAGGCGGCGTTTGTTGAGATCGGGCTGGAGCGACCCGGTTATCTACACGCCGGCGACATTGAGCAACCGTTAGTGATAACCGGCAACAGCGGCGCCGAAACGACACCTGCAATTCGCGACCTGCTGCACGACGGCCAAGAGCTTTTAGTGCAAGTAGAGCGCGATCCAATAGGCACCAAGGGTGCGCGCCTGTCGACGCATTTGGCGCTGGCATCGAAATTTTTAGTGCTGCTGCCGAAGACTGAACAGGTGCGATTGTCCCAACGTATCAGTGACGCGGCAGAGCGCGAGCGGTTGTTTAAAATACTCGGCCCATTGGCCGATCAGCATGCCGTAGGCCTGATAGGACGAACAATGAGCGAGGGTGCAGAGCGCTCAGATCTAGCTGCAGACTGCGAGCACTTGTTGCAGCTTTGGCAGCGCGTTGAGAGGGCTATGACAGGGGCAAAAGCCCCGTTGCAGGTGTTTCAGGAATTACCCATTCAAACCCGTCTAGTGCGAGATCTTGCTGGCGCTCAGACCGCAGGTATACTTGTGAACGACCCGGATATTTATCAGCGCCTTCGCGCCTATCTTGATGTAAGCGCCCCTAACTATGTCGGTAAGCTGCGCCTGGACAATGGTGCGAAAGCGTTATTCGAGCGCCACAATATTGAACAGGAAATCTTGTCCGCCATGGATCCTCATGTTCGCCTGCGCAGTGGCGGCACGTTGGTCATTGAGCAGACCGAAGCAATGATTAGTATCGACGTCAATACGGCTGGATTTTTGGGCAGCAAGAACCCGGCTGAGACCGCGCTGCAGACCAATTTAGAAGCCGCTGCAGCCATTCCCAGACAGCTACGTCTGCGTAATTTGGGGGGCATCATCGTTATCGACTTCATTGATATGACCGATTCAGCCCATCAACAGGCAGTGCTGGCTAAACTCACTGAAACATTGTCTAACGACCCTGCGAAAACTCGGGTCGAGGGTTTTTCGTTTTTGGGCTTGGTGCAGCTCAGCCGCAAAAGAACGCGCCAGAGTCTGGCGCAAATGATGTGTGTGCCCTGCGAGCACTGCAATGGCGCAGGCATTGTGAAAACCGCTGAATCCACCTGCATGGAGATTTTTCGTGCGATTTCCGCAGAAACGGCGGCTGCAGCACATCCGCAAGGAGTGGCGCGAGGGTACTATGCTCTTACCGCTTCTGCAGAGGTGGTGGATCGCATGCTCGACGAAGAAGCCCGGCTGTACCAAACCCTGACTAGCACTCTGAGTCACGAAGTGCGATTGCAAGTTGATACAGCCTATCGTTCAGATCAATTTGATCTGGCATTTGTGGCCCGGCGTTCGTAATGAGAGTGCCACCTTGACTACACCTGAGCAAGGCTCGGAGCAGCTCCAGCTAACGACCGGACTTGGTGGCAGTAGGCTATTCCATGCGTTGGCGATATTCTTCACGGCGATATTGGTGTTAGTGGCCATTGTGCAAGTCAGTGGTCGGTTGAGCCTAGCTTTTGCAGATCGCATAGCGCCGAGAATCAATGAGCGGCTAGAACCTTACGACAGTCAGATCAGCGGCGTGGCGGCGGATTGGCGGGGGTTCAATCCGGTGCTGCGTGCGGAACAAATCGTTTTCCCCGCCGGACATCTGCGCAATGTCTATCTGGAAGTGGATTTTTTGCAGACCATTGCCAACGGCTCTTTAGTGTTTAGACGCCTTTATAGCGAGGACGGCGCAATAGCCTTTGTTCATACCCCGGCGGGCTGGCAGTTAAAAAACCGCCTAGATCAGAGCCTAGATATCGACTTCTTGCGTCTCTTTGAGCTGAGTGAATTTATTGATGCATCAGTGCAACTATTAGCTGAGCGTGACGGCTTGGAGGTCGCCTATGGGGTCAAACTTAGCCTCAGCAATGTTGCACAGAACCTGCAAGGCAGCCTCACAGTAGTTAGCCCTGCTGCGGAGGAGACGCCAAACCAGCTCAGCGTGGATTTTTATCCATCAGAATCGCCGCAACAAACTGAAGGTCAGCGGATCAACGCAGTTCAGGCAAGCGGTGCGCTGACTCTGCCGCCGGCGCTTTTGGGCGGTACTGGCCTGACGCTGACTTTGCCTCTGGGGCAATGGCAGGCTTCGCCAGCCTCTAGCAATTCGGCATCTGCGGGGAGTTCTGGTGTGGGCGGATTGAAGGTTGCGCTTCAAGTTACGCAGGCGCCTTGGGTGCGTGATGAGCAGATGCCTAGGGTCGATGCAGAAGTGTTTCTCTGGCAAGACCCAGACCCAGAGCGAGTGTTGGCACGTATAGATACCCGACTGACGACGGCTGACAACCCCAGCCTGCAACTACCGCCGCTGTTTGCCGAACTCAACCTTGGACGACTAACTCAAAAGAGCTCGGTGGAACAACTGCTAGTGCAACAAGCTCCGATCTTGCGGGTAAGGGTCGAGGAATTAGAGCTTGGCGCACTGACAGATTTTGCCAACCAGACCTTTAATACCGACGCGGAAATCGCTCAGTGGATCCGCGGATTCGACACCCGAGCGGATGTGCGTGAGATCGTTGCGCAGCTTTCTGCTGCAAGCGAGCTCAGTTTTTGGGCGCAAACCGAGGCGGTCAATATGGCGGCGTATCGTGGCTCGCCAAAGTTAGTCGACGGTAGCGCGGAGGTTTTCGGCGACATGGCGCACCTTGGCATCACGGTTGCCGATAACAATCTAACCATGCAATTTCCCGAGCTTTTCACAGCAGCTTGGCCGCTGCGTGAGGTGCAGGGAGAGTTAATGCTGCTGTTTCGACCGGGTTACGCGTCCGTCCGCGGGGTCAATATTGAGGCGCGTTCGGGACAGACACGACTGCGGGGAAGTTTTGCGACGAGTCGTCCCGAGGCGCGCCCGGAGCAACGGTTAACGCTGGCACTTCAAGCCGATGTCATCAGCGCACCCAACGCGCGGCCATTTATTCCCTACAAGTTAAGCGATGGTCTGCGTCAATGGCTGTTGCAGGCACCGCTAGCCGGCGACTTCAGTAGCGTGCGTTTAGCACAGCATGGTCAGATCCATGTCTTGGGTGGTGATACCACCCGCCGTAGGTTCGAATTGATGGCGGATTTTGAGTCGGCCCAAGTGCGTTACGATCCTGCTTGGCCAACCCTTGATCGCGCCAGTGGCTCTGTTCATGTTGCAGGACGACACACTTATGCGGTACTTGATGATGGCCTAACCTCTGGCTTTGCTGTGGCTGGTGCGAATTTGCATGTCGATGCGAATGCACAAATGTTGTCCCTAAAGCTGCAGAAATCGGCGCCCGGCGCCTCCGCGCTGGGTCTGGTGCTTGGCTCGCCGCTGCATCAGTCACTAAGTTTTGTTACCCCAGAATGGCAGGCCCAAGGGGATATTGCCTTTAATGCTTCTATTGCCGTGCCGCTAGGAGAGCTGGGTCAGGGCCAATCCAAGCTCCAGGTGGAGCTTGATACCAGTTTTGAAGAATTGCATCTGAGCATGCCGAATTACCGACTGTACTGGGAGGGCCTGTTCGGCCAGCAGCGATTTTCGCTGCCACATAACCTAGAGGGCCAACTTGGTGGTAGGCTTTTCGAGCAGCCCGTGGCGGTAGCGGTTACACATGATGCGCGCCATTTGCGCTTTCAGGTTGACGGTAGCATTGCAGCTAAAGACATATTCCCGCTGGCACAAATCGCACCCATAGATGTGCTTAGCGGATACACCGATTTTACCGCCAACCTACAGCTGACGATGGATAACTCTGCGGCTCCACATTTAAATGTTGCCAGTGGCTTGGTAGGCATGAGCGTGGAGCTGCCCGCCCAATTTGGTAAGGCGCCAGATGTATTGGTCGACAGCAACTTAGAGGTGCTGTTTGCAGAAGATCACCAGCGCATCAGTTGGCAATATCAGGGCAGTGATGGCTGGTTTGTGGTTCCCGATGAAGGTTCATTGCGAGTGGCCCAAGGCGCTGTGGCGATAAACGACCAGCCCTTGGTGCCGGAGGTAGGTTTCAATGGCCTAGTGGTGAGCGGATATCTGCCGCAAGCGGATTTGGCTGACTGGGTCAGTGATGCTGGAGATGTAGCGATCAGTCTACCCATGGATTGGCAAATCCGCGGCCTGCAAATTGACGACTTTGTTGTCAAGGGCTTGCACTTCGCTGATTTGCAGCTTGACGGCCAGAGCAACTCCGATGGGGTAATTTTTCAACTTCGCAGCCCTGATGTAGTTGGCAGTATTGACCTGTCTGATGACAGCCAACTCGGCATTGATTTGCTCAGCCTGAGGCTGCCAGTGTCCACGGCAGATGAGGAGGAAAACGCTGCCGCCGTCGACCCCATAGATATCAGTGTTGGTCGGGCGCTACCGGCGGCTAAAGTATTTCTCAACGAACTGGTTATCGGCAACGAGCCGTTTGGGCGTTGGAAATTCACAATGACACCGGAGCAAACGGGCGTGCGTTTTGATATCGACGACGTGCTGGTCAATGGTCTATCGATCCAAGACAGCGCTGTGTTCTGGGACCTGCAGCAAAATCGCAGTGCATTTTCTGGCACCGCGAGGACCGATGATTTGGCAACAACTCTGCCTTTATGGGGTTATGCGCCGGCAGTGATGTCGGAGACAGCACAGGCAACCGGCAATCTGAGCTGGGCCGGCTCGCCGGGTAATATCGACATCATCGACAGCGAGGGCGAGCTTTCACTGGCAGCTACCGAAGGTCGTTTCCTAGACATCGATCGTGCGCAAGGGGGTCTGCGTGCGGTGAGTCTGCTCAACATTACGGCGTTAGCGAAACGGATCAGCCTAGATTTTTCGGATGTGGTCGGCGGCGGTATCAGTTTTGAAAAGGTCCGTGGTGATGTGCAAATTGAGGATCAAACACTCAGCTTTACCAGGAACCTAATCATTAAAAGCACGTCCTCACGATTTGAGTTAGGCGGCTTGGTGGATCTGCGCTCCGGCGAGCTCGACGCGCAAATGATTGTCACACTACCAGTCAGTGACAGTTTGCCTTGGTACGCCGCATACTTGACCTTTGTGAATCCACTGGCAGGGCTAGGGGTGGCGCTGGGCGAGCGCGTTTTCCGTAAGCCCATAGAGCGCATGAGTTCTGCGAAGTTCGAAGTCTCAGGTCCCCTCGATGACCCTGAAGTGGTTTTTAGCGAGCTGTTCAACAAAGATATCGAAGAAACAGATTCGGCTGGTGAGCGCTTGTCGCCAGACCTGCTAGAAGCACCGGCCAGCCAAACTGAAGATGGGGCGGGCGGGCCTTGAAGTTTCGGGCAGGTTCTAAAGGTTTTGGGGTCAGGCGAATTACAATAATGATGCTAGGGTTTGATGAAGATGAATGATGTAGTTGCAACCGTCGAACAACAATTGCTGCAAGCCAGGGGGCTGGGTTTAGGCGATATCGAGCAAGGCTTAGGTATGTTGCTTGGCCGCGAAATCGATTACGGCGAAGTGTTCATACAAAGCACGCGAGGGGAATCCTTTGGCTTAGAGGATGGCATCGTTAAAGACGGCTCCTTTGGGGTCGAGGCTGGTATCGGCGTGCGCGCTTTAGCTGGAGAGAAAACAGGCTTCGCCTACAGCGAAGACATACGTTTAGACGGCCTGCGAGAAGCCGCCAAGGCCGCCCAGTCTATTGCCAAGGCAGGCCCGGCGCGTGGGTTGCCGGGCTATAAGGCCAGTGAGTACCCGGCGCTTTATGCCGAGGCTGACCCCATTAGCAGCCTTAGCGCCGAGGACAAGGTGAGCCTACTGCAGCGCATCGACCGCGTGGCGCGAGCCCAAGACCCGAAAGTGAAAGAGGTCAACGTACGCATCTCTGGCAACCACGAAAGCATGTTAGTGATGGCTAGCGATGGGACATTGGCGGCGGATATCCGTCCGCTAGTGCGATTTGATGTTTCTGTCATTGTTGAACATAACGGTCGCCGCGAACGTGGTAACGCCGGTGGCGGCGGTCGCAGAAGTTTGGAATCGCTGACCGAGGGCGAGTGGACAGAAAATTTGGCTAAGGAAGCGGTGCGCATGGCGCTGGTGAACTTGGAAGCGATAGCTGCTCCGGCAGGTCCCATGCCCGTAGTACTTGGGCCGGGCTGGCCCGGTGTGCTGCTGCATGAGGCAGTAGGACACGGCCTTGAAGGCGACTTTAACCGTAAGGGCAGTTCCGCTTTTTCCGGCCGTGTTGGCGAGCAGGTAGCATCCACGGTTTGTACCGTTGTCGACGACGGCACCTTGGCGGCACGGCGTGGTTCACTCAGCGTAGACGATGAGGGCACCCAAACTCAGGTGACGACCCTGATCGAAAGAGGTGTCCTCAAGGGTTATATGCAAGACAAGCTTAACGCGCGATTAATGAATGTGCCGGCTACAGGTAACGGCCGGCGCCAGTCCTATGCGCATGTGCCCATGCCGCGTATGACCAATACCTACATGCTGCCGGGAGAAGATCTGCCTGAGGACATTATTCGCTCGGTGGAGAAAGGCATATATGCGGTGAATTTTGGCGGCGGCTCGGTAGATATTACCTCTGGCCGCTTCGTGTTTTCTGCCACTGAGGCCTACCTAATTGAAGAGGGTCGGGTGACCGCGCCGATACGTGGAGCGACACTGGTGGGTAGTGGCCCCGAAGTAATGAATAAAATTTCCATGGTAGGCAATGATTTGGATCTGGACGGTGGTGTCGGTGTTTGTGGCAAGGACGGCCAGTCGGTTCCTGTTGGTGTCGGGCAACCCACATTGAAGGTAGACGAAATTGTCGTTGGCGGAACAGCGACCTAGGCGGGTGCAAATAAAGCTGAGGATAGAACGCGCACTTTAGGTGGGATCGGATACCGTTAGGTCTTCGGACTGCGCACGATCGTTAGGCGTGATCATTCAGAGTGGATCGAAGAAATTTGAATAAGGTGCGCAGTGCGCGCTTGTGGTTTTCGCTAGCCTGCGCAGCGGCAGCAGGGCGGCTTGCGGCGGCGGCAGTCACTAACTGACGCAGGCTTTGGCGCTCAACATCAGGGTACTCACCTATAAACCGGGTGAGGGCCTCTGGCTCGCTGACAAGCTTATCGCGCCACTGCTCGAGGCTATGAAAAAAGTGCTTGGCTGCAGCGGATTGACCATCAAGATCCGCCAGTTGGGCCTCGATGGCCGCGGTGTCGACCTTGCGCATAAGCTTGCCGATAAACTGCATTTGGCGTCGCCCGCCCTCGCGGCTGTTGATGGCAGCGTGGGTATCAATGGCTTGACGCAATTGGTCGGGCATGTCGATACCGGCTCTGGTATCTGGTTTGAGTTGGGTCAGCCGCAGGCCGATCTTTTGTAGGCGCTGGGCCTCTCGTTTCAGCGCCGATTTGGAGGGTTCTTCATGCATAACGAACATTTTAAGGAAGCGATACGTTGGAGTTTATAGAGCATCAGCAAGAATTAACCGTCCTTGTAGAAAATATTCTCAGTGAAGCGCAACAGCAGGGCGCTGATCAGGCAGAGGTTTCAGTGAGCATGGAGCAGGGCTTGGGGGTCAGTGTGCGCAAGGGCGAGCTGGAAAACCTAGAGTTCAACCAAGATCGCGGTTTTGGTATCACCCTGTATGTTGGTAAGCGCAAAGGGTCGGCCAGTACCACCGACAGCTCTGAGGCAGCCATTCGTGAAACGGTAGCCGCTGCCAAGGGCATCGCCAAACATACAGAAGAAGATCCCTACAGCGGCCTCGCGGAAGCTGGCCCTGGCGGGCGCCCCCCACACCCTCAACGCGCAGCTCGGGCACCTGTTCTACCACCGGTCGGACGCCCACGACTTCGACACCCTCACGGTCCTCGTCACCGGGGACAACGGCGAGTCGCTGGCCAAGGCCATGACGATCGTGATCGCCAAGGCCTCCTCGGAGGTCAAGGAGTTCCGCTTCGCCGGGGACGCCAACAGCGTGCGGCTGACGCTGGGCGAGGGGGCGCCCGCGGTGGCGGGCTGCGCCGACCTCTTCGCGGACCTCTCCAAGCTCATCGGCGCCTCGTGCACCAAGGAGGGCGTTGACCAGGTGGTCATCGGCCCCGGCCCGCAGTCGACGCTGCGGCCGGGCGACGCGCTGGCGCTCAAGTACGCCGACGGCGCCCCGACCTTCTCGGTCAACGCGCCGCTGGCGGCCTCGACGCCCCAGGCGCTCATCACCGGGCCGC
>PCCE01000033.1 GCA_002731575.1 Gammaproteobacteria bacterium
CGCCGCAGTGCCGCCTTCAACTGCCAAGAAAGCCTTGGTCATAGCGACAGAGATTTTGTCCCCAGTGAACGGTACAACGGTGCCGTTGCGCTTTATAATTTTCAGTTGGCCCGGGGCAGTGGCGGTTAGTGCCGGTGATAGCGCCCCGTGTTCTGCGGAGCCCGCTTGTGGGCTCGCTGGGCTGGTTGGTATATTTGCCGAAGACTCGGTCTGCATATTTGTTGTCCCTAAATTTATTCTTAACGATTTGTCGGTTTGTCAGTCGTCTGGTCGTTTTTTTTCCGTGCTCTTATTTCTTCTCGATCTGAATTCTTTGTTTAATCTTTGTTTGATCGTTGTTTGTTCTTTCTACGCTCTACTTTTTGCTCTCTATTTGTTGCCTGCTTTTTTGCCCGTTTCCGTATTTGCTACGGGTTTTAGTGCAAAAAACGTCTTAATTCGGCCAAAAATTTTGACCAAGTCAAAAAATACTTATGTCTTAAAACCCAAGATATGGGGTTTTCCCTGCCCAAAGACACAAGATAATGGGATCAATATATCAATGCAAGGAAAAGTCTGTGGATAACCTGTGTGCAGAACTGCTTCCTCCAGTGCAAGCCTGTGGATAGTGCGAAATACTGTGGTTTTAGGCCGCTCCAGCGGCTTCTTAGCCTGATAATCAGGACTTAGTTGACTTGTCTGTCGCCCTCAGCCGCACCTTGCCGCCGTGACTGAAGGCTCATGGAGGACACGACACCTAGGCCCTTTGGCTTTAAGCTGCAGGCCTACCGCGGTTCGACGCGACTCGTTGTTTATCGTTTATCGTTTGTTGTTTGTGATTTGAGAGACATTTGAGAGATAAAAATGACCTACATTCTGGCGCTTGATCAAGGCACCTCCAGCAGCCGTGCGCTGATTTACGATGCCGCCGGAGCAATCGTAGCCAGTGCTCAGCAGAGTATTGAAAGCACCTACCCCAAAGACGGCTGGGTAGAGCAGGACCCTGAGACGATTTGGGCCTCTGTACTAAGGGTCGGACGTCAGGCCATTGCCCAAGCAAATATCGAAGCCGCGCAAATCGCCGCCATCGGTATCACCAACCAGCGCGAGACCTCGGTGCTGTGGGAGCGCCGAAGCAGTCAGTGTCTGTATAACGCCATTGTTTGGCAGGACCGCCGTAGTGCCGCCTATTGCGAGGCGCTAGCCGCCCTGCATTACCCTGCTGAAAGCGAGAGCCTGGTGTCGGAGTTGATTAAGGAAACTACAGGGCTCATCGTTGACCCCTACTTTTCTAGCACCAAACTGAATTGGCTGCTCGATAAAGTAGACGCCGCGCGCGAACGCAGCCAAGCCGGTGAGCTGTGCTTTGGCACCATCGACAGCTTCCTTGTTTGGCGTCTGACCAAGGGCGCGCGGCATGTCACCGATGCCACCAACGCCAGTCGTACCCAATTATTCGATATCGCCCAACAATGCTGGAGCCTGCCTCTGCTGCAAATTTTCAACATTCCAGAGCCAGTGCTGCCTGAGGTTTTGAACTGTGTAGACGACTTCGGTTTGGCAGACCCAGAATGGTTTGGGGCGGCAATTCCCATTTGCGGCATCGCTGGCGATCAGCAGGCCGCATTAATCGGTCAGGCTTGTTTTGCGCCGGGCATGTCGAAGAGCACCTACGGCACCGGCTGCTTTGTTATGACCCATACAGGTGAGCAAATTTCGCGCTCTAGCCAGCAACTGCTGGCGACGGTGGCCTATCGCATTAATGGCCATACCAGCTACGCCTTGGAAGGCAGTATTTTTGTGGCCGGTGTGGCCATTCAGTGGTTACGCGATCAACTCGGCTTGATCGCCAACGCTGCAGAGACCGCTGACGCATTTGCCCGCACTGGTGGCGACAGCGCTGGGGTGTTCGTGGTGCCCGCTTTTACCGGACTCGGCGCGCCTTATTGGCAGCCGCAGGCTCGCGGCCTGATTACCGGCCTTACCTTGGACAGCAACAAAGACCATATTATTACTGCGTTTTTACAGAGCGTGGCTTTTCAAACCCGTACCCTGCTGGACGCCATGGCCGCCGACAACGCGCCAGTATCTACCTTGCGCGTAGACGGTGGCATGGTGGTGAACGACGCGTTTTGTCAGTTCCTGAGCGATTTGCTCAACGTGCCAGTGCAGCGTCCTGCAGATGTGGAAACCACCGTGCGCGGAGCCGGTGTGCTGGCGGCCATTGGCGCAGGGTTGTTTGCTGATTTGCACGAGGCCGCCGAGCTTTGGCAACTGGGTCAAGATTTCAACCCGGCCATGGCCGCATCCCAGCGCCAAGCGCTGGTGGCAGGCTACGATAAGGCTGTAACACAGACGCTGACGCTATAACGCAAACGCTATGACGTAAGCGCAATGACTCTGTGCCGCTTGTTTTTCGCTTAAGGCAGAGCGCCTTTTTCTACGGGCAGCAGTAAAAACTCGACCAAGGCTTTTTGGCTGTGCAGGCGGTTACCTGCTTCGTGAAACACCACAGAGCGCGGATCGTCCAGCAGATTCTCGCTGACCTCTTCACCCCGATGCGCCGGTAAGCAGTGCATGAACAGGGCACTGTCGTCGGCCAAATCGAGCAGACTTTCATTGACCTGATACGGCTCGAATATCGCTCGACGGTTACCCTCTTCGCCCTCATGACCCATGGACGACCAGACATCGGTCACCACCAAGTGCGCGCCTTCCACAGCTTCGCGGGGGTCTAGTACGCGTTCAACATTTTTGCCGTTAGTCAAAATATCGGCGTCGGGCTGATGCGAATCTGGGCAGCTAAAGCGCAGATTAAAATTCCACTGCTTGGCGGCATTGATGTAGGAGTGGCACATATTGTAGCCATCACCCAAAAAGGTCACCGTTTTGCCCTCTATGGAGCCGCGATGCTCCTCAAAGGCCTGTATGTCGGCGAGCAACTGACACGGATGCAACAGGGAGCTCATGGCGTTGATTACTGGCACCGTGGCGTATTGGGCTAGAGTTTCGATGTCGGCTTGGTTGGCCGTGCGAATCATAATGATGTCGACCATCTCAGACAGCACTCGCGCCAAATCCTCCAGCGGTTCGCCGCGGCCAATCTGCGTATCGTTCGGGTTCAGGAAAATAATGCCCGCACCCATTTGCGCAAAGCCCGCTTCAAAGGCAACCCGCGTGCGCGTGCTGCTCATGTTGAGAATTAGGGCGCCGGTTTTACCCACAAGCGGCTGGTAGACCTCGCCGCGCTCATGCTGCTGGCGCAAGGTTTTCGCCCGCTCGATAACATGCTTAAGCTCAGCGGGTGAAAAATCCAATAGCGACAGAAAATCTCTCTTGATCATCGGGATAGGTTCCGAAAGTAAAGTTCAGATGATGGGACTATTAGCGGTAGCTTAGCCGCCGATTAGCGCAACTACTCGGCTGACTAATTCGTCAGCTTCGCTGTTGGTCATGATCAGCGGTGGCAGCATGCGAATGATGTTGCCTTGGGTCACATTGATCAGCAGCCCCTGCTCCAGCGCCTTGGCTGCGTAGCCACCGATGTCTTGATGCATTTCAACCGCCAGCATCAGCCCGGCGCCGCGAATGTCTTTGACATCGTTGCGGCCGGCCAGCGCGTCGCGCAGACCTTGTTGAATGCGCTCACCCAGCTCTAAGGCGCGGGCTTCCAGGCCTTCCGCGTCGATTACGTCGAGTACGGCATTGGCAGCCGCACAGGCCATGGGGTTACCGCCAAAGGTTGAACCATGATTGCCGGGCACAAACAGGTTGGCCGCAGCACCGCGAGCCAAACAAGCGCCAATGGGCATGCCGTTGCCTAAGCCCTTAGCCGTGGTGACCACGTCAGGCAAAATATCTGCGTGCTGGTAGGCAAAGAACTTACCCGTGCGCGCATTGCCGCTTTGTACTTCGTCCGCAATAAGCAACCAGTTGTTGCTGTCGCAAATGCCACGCAGCGCAGCCAAGTAGCCTTCGTCTGGAATGTAGATGCCGCCCTCGCCGAGAATGGGTTCTACCATGATCGCCACCACATTGGAGTTGTTGGCAGCAATCGCCTCAACTGCTGCAACGTCATTGAACGGTGCACGTACAAAACCGCTCAGCAGGGGCTCAAACCCCGCATGTACTTTGCGGTTGCCGGTGGCGGTGAGGGTGGCCATGGTGCGGCCATGGAAACTGCCGTCGACAACTACAATAGCGGGCGACTTGATGCCTTCCTTGTTGCCCTTGAGCCGCGCCAGCTTAATGGCGGCCTCGTTGGCTTCCGCCCCGGAATTGCAGAAAAATACGTTGTCCATGCCCGAGCGTTCGCACAAGCGGTTGGCGAGCTTCGTTTGCAGCGGAATTTCATACAGGTTGGAGGTGTGCAGGAGCGTTTGCGCCTGCGCCGCCAGCGCCTGTGCCACATGCGGGTGCGCGTGGCCGAGGCCGCACACTGCAATGCCGGTAAGGCCGTCGAAATAGGTTTTGCCTTCACTATCTGTGAGGTAGGAGCCGGCGCCGCTGACAAAATTCACGGGCATACGGCCATAAGTATTCATTACATGGTTCTGCATAAGTCACTCGCCTGCGCCTACCCCATGCTTCGCTGACCGTGGAAAAATACCCCAACACCCGGCTTCTTATTAGTATCGATAAGAAAACGAGAAACGGTCGTTGCAAAGGAAGTAAGGCGCTTAAAAAGCAAAAGGCCGCTTCGCGAGCGGCCTGTAAAGAACAAAAGATACTAAAGCCACACCATGCCCGCAATAGTAGTTTTGCTAACTCGGTAACAAGTTCTGGTTCTGCTATGGGTTAGTCGTTTTGCAGGCTAGCGCGGAGGCGTTTCAAGCCCTCGTCCAGTACCGGCTTGGGGCTAGCGAAGTTAAACCGCACATAACCCTCATGACCAAAGGGTGCGCCATTGCTTAAGCCTAAGCCGTGCGACTCAAAATGGCCGTCTACATCGTTGAGCTGCAGGTCGGCGATATCAATCCAAGCCAAATAGGTGGCCTCCATCTTGCTCATTCGATGGCCTGCTACAGCCTCCACCAAGGCACGGTTGCGGCGCAGGGTGGCCTGCAGTTGGGGCACCCAATCTGAGCGATCGTTGAAAGCAGCTTCCGACGCAATATAGTTCAGTGGCCCGGGTCCCGGCACCAAGTCACCTCGGGTGGCCAAAAACCGCTTGCGTAGGTGGGGGTCTGGCACTACCGCAGCAGCGCAGCCAAGGCCGGGGATGTTGTAGGTCTTGGTGGCTGCGAACAGCGACACCGTGCGCTGCGCAATTTCCGGCACCGCGTGGGCAATGGGCAAATGGGCTTTGTCCTCATCAAGAATAAGCTGGCAGTGAATTTCGTCACTGACCAACAGCAGATTGTGACGCTCAATAAAGTCAGCCAAGGCGCCCAGCTCGTCTAAGCTATAGCAACGCCCGGTGGGGTTTTGCGGGTTGGCAATGCACACCATTTTGGTTTGCGGGTTGACCGCATCGGCCATCGCCGAAAGGTCCATGGACCATTTGCCGTCGCTCAGCGCTAGCGGCACAGCGAGCTGTTCGCGTTTGGTGTTTTCCTGTAAATCCAGAAAAGGATAATAAATGGGCGTAGGCACCAGTAGCTGCTGATCTGGCGCCAGCATGTTCACAGCCATGTTCAGTCCGGGCACCACACCGGGCAGCCAGACCACCCAATCTTCCGGCACCTGCCAGCCGTAGTGGTGCATGAGCCAGTTCTGAAAGGCTAGCGTTAACGAATCTGGCTTTTTCGTGTAACCGATAATGGGGTGTTCGAGGCGTTCACGCAGCGGCGCCAAAATGAACTCCGGCACGGCGAAGTCCATGTCGGCGATCCAAAACGGCAAAATGTCCGCCCCTGCATATTTTTGCAGCTTGGTGGCGTTAGTGTTGCGTCGGTCAATAACGGCATCGAAGTTGTAGGCCATGGACCAGTCCTATTAAGGCACAGCGAAAAGTGGCCTGATCATAGCGCGAGATCACAACTCAATCTCCACATGTCTACCACCGGACAAGTTTTCAGGGCTACAATACCCGCCCGCGCCGAGGGCACACCTAGGCCTCGATAGATAGGCGCGCACAAATACACTGGTTTAGGACGACGTTATGTCAGAAGAAGTACTGGATTCCATTAAGCAGCAAATCAGCGAGAACCCGATCATTCTATATATGAAGGGGTCACCCCAAGCACCGCAGTGCGGATTTTCGGCGCAAACCGTGCAGTGCATGGTGGCCTGCGGTCAACGCTTCGCCTACGTGGACATTCTGAGTAACCCGGAAATTCGCGCAACGCTGCCGGGCTATGCCAATTGGCCGACCTTTCCCCAGCTTTGGGTAGATGGCGAGCTAGTTGGCGGCTGCGACATCATTACCGAAATGTTCGAAGCCGGTGAGCTTGAAACCCTGCTGGTTGAGACCTCAGAGAAGTATCCGGCCGAGGGCTAGAAGCTTGGTGCCGGTCACGAACCCCACGTTTTACCCAGGGGCCTAGTCGTCTTCCTCGCGCTTTTCCAGCCAGTGCGGCTGGAAAGGCCACGCATTCACAATTTGACAAAACAACTCCGCCGTGCGCTCGGCATCGTAGGCCGCGTTATGCGCCTGAGCCTCGCTGAAATCTAAGCCCGCGCGGCGACACGCCTCGCTCAGCACCGTATGCCCGAAAGCCAAGGCCCCCATGGTGGCCGTGTCCAAGGCAGTAAACGGGTGAAAAGGGCTGCGCTTGAGCTTGAGCCGCTCGCAGGCGGCATTCAAAAAGCCCTGATCGAAAGAGGCATTGTGCGCCACCATAATGGCGCGGTGGCAGCCAGCGAACTTCATTTCATCGCGCACAACTTTGAAAAACGCCACCAAGGCCTCGCGCTCGTCAATGGCGTTGCGGTTAGGGTCGTCCAAGTCGATTTTCGTGACCTTTAGGCTGGCAGGTTCGATATGGGAACCCTCAAACGGCTCCAAACTCCAGCTGGCGCTGTCTTTCAGGCACAGGCGGTCATCGCGCATGGTGACGAAGGAACAGGCAACTTCGAGTATCGGGTTGTCTTCCTTGCTGAATCCGCCTGTTTCCAAATCAACCACGACAGGCAGATAGCCGCGGAATCGGTCAGAAATTTCCATGGGGAGAAGATAACGCAAAAAGGCAGGTAACAAGGCATTAGCATTCAAATGATCTTAATTTCCCTCCCGCTCCCCCTTGCCCTAAAATCCTGCCCCTCTGAACTCGCTCTGCCCAAAGGAAATCTCGTGTCTGACAAAAACAAAATCGTTCTCGCCTACTCTGGCGGCCTAGATACCTCGGTGATCTGCCGCTGGTTGCAGGAAACCTACAACGCCGAGGTGGTGACCTTTACTGCAGACATCGGTCAGGGCGAGGAAGTTGAGCCTGCCCGTGAAAAGGCCAAGGCCATGGGCGTGCAAAAAATCTACATAGAAGATCTGACAGAGGACTTTGTCGCTAACTACGTATATCCCATGTTTCGGGCCAATACGGTTTATGAGGGTGAGTACTTGCTTGGCACCAGTATTGCGCGCCCCTTGATCACCCGCCGCATGGTGGAAATCGCGCGTGAAACCGGCTCCTCTGCTGTGGCTCATGGCGCTACCGGCAAGGGTAACGATCAGGTGCGCTTTGAGCTTGGGGCCTATGCTTTAGATCCGGACATTCAGGTCATTGCACCGTGGCGCGAGTGGGATCTGAACTCCCGCGAAGCGCTCATGGACTTCTGCGAAAAGCACCAAATTCCCGTGGACTACAAGCGCGGCGGGAAGTCGCCTTATTCCATGGACGCTAACTTGCTGCATATCTCTTACGAGGGGGGCGGCTTGGAAGATCCGGCGAAGCCTGCCGATGAGGGTATGTGGCGCTGGACGGTGGCTCCGGAGGACGCGCCAGATCAGCCGCTGGAAATTGAACTCACTTACCAGCGCGGCGACCCTGTAGCACTGGACGGTAAGCCGTTAACGCCGGGCGCCATGCTCGCCGAGCTGAATCGGTTGGGCGGCATGCACGGAGTGGGTCGCTCGGACATTGTCGAGAATCGCTTCGTTGGCATGAAGTCGCGGGGTTGCTACGAAACTCCGGGAGGCACCATCTTGCTTAAGGGCCATCGCGCCATGGAGTCGCTGACCTTAGACCGAGAGGTCGGGCACCTCAAAGATGAACTCATGCCGCGCTATGCGCAGATGATTTACAACGGTTATTGGTGGGCGCCAGAACGTAAGGCCCTGCAGGCGTTAATTGACGAATCGCAAACGCCGGTGAACGGTTCGGTGGTACTGAAGCTGTACAAGGGTTCTGTGAGCGTGGTGGGCCGCAGCTCTAGCGACAGTTTGTACGATGCCGATGTGGTTACCTTTGAGGACGATCAAGGGGCTTACGATCAAAAAGACGCTGCCGGTTTCATTAAACTTAATGCGCTCCGTCTGCGACTCGGCGCGAAGCGCGGTCGGGACTATTCTTAGTTTTGGTCTGCTTGCTCGTTTTGGTCTGAGCAGCAGGTAGGAGCATTGAGGCTGTGGCCGTGAGTGACGCAAACCTACCCATAGGTGTATTCGACTCTGGCATGGGCGGCCTAACGGTGTTGGCCGCCCTGCGCCAACACATGCCCACCGAAGACTTCATTTATTTGGGCGATACCGCGCGTCTGCCTTATGGCACCAAGTCTGCGGCCACTGTAGGTCGTTATGCGGTGCAGGCGGCCAACGTGTTGGTGCAACGCGGGGTAAAGGCGTTGGTCGTGGCCTGCAACACGGCCTCGGCCACTGCGCTGGATTTACTCGCAAAGGAATTTGCACCGCTGCCAGTGTTTGGGGTGGTAGACCCCGGAGCCGCCGCAGCTTGCGCGGTGACTGACGCTAGCGGCGTGGCGGTGCTGGCGACAGAAAGCACAATTGCCGGTGGGGCGTATCAGCGGGCGTTGTTAGCGCAACAGCCTGCCCTGCGCGTGCTGGGACGGCCATGCCCGTTGTGGGTGACGCTTGCAGAGCAAGCAAACTTTGCCTCCCCGCTAACCAATGCTATTTTGCTCGACGGCGTAGCAGGCTTAGTCAAAACAGCAGGGACCCCAGATGCGCCTTCGGTTCTATTGCTCGGTTGCACTCACTTCCCAATTTTCACGGCGCAGCTTAAGCAGTTACTGGGTGAGGGTGTGCGGGTAATTGATTCCGCCCTAACCACTGCCGCCATGGTAGCGGCGGCTATGCAGGCGCAGAACTTGGTTGCCGATCATGGCGGCAAGGCCGTGTTCATGGCCACAGACGGAGTACAGCGCTTTCAAACCGTGGGCGCAGTATTTATGGGCGAAGCCATACCCGATGTTGAACTCATTGATTTATGAGCCGCGGCTTGCCCAGCGCTTAACAGCTACAGCGTTTTTTTCAGCAAACGCGGCATTAGAGGTGCTTGGACGAACAAGGTAAATAAGACCAACCCATACACAATGGACTGCACGCTGTACCAGCCGGTGAGCGTCGTCGGTAACGACAGGGCTAGAGCCAGCGATACAGCGCCGCGCAACCCACCCCACATAAGCACAGGCTGATAGCTGTTGGGCGATGTCCCGCTGGGTAACACTCGGCTGCCAATGGGCAGTAGGCCGTAAATGAGGATCATACGAGCGCCAATGGCAGCCGCTATGCCGATCAGCATGGCTAATCAATGGCTCTGAAACATATGCCATGTCACCGTAACCCCAGCCAACAAAAACAACAGCGCGTTACAGCAGTAAGCGCCGAGTCCCCACAGTTCCCCTGCAAAACCGTCTGTTGCGGCATGGCGTCGATGGTGCTCGCCAAGTATCAGTCCTGCCAGCAGAACCGCAACAATACCGCTAACGTGCAGCAGGCGCTCGGCTAAAAAGAACGCTGAAACCCCGCTAATGGCTGTGATTAACGCCCGCAGCGCCGGAGTATTAAAAAATTTGTATAGGCCCGCCCCACAAAATCCGCACAGGCAACCTGCAGCGACGCCGCCGAAAAACGTAGTAGCGAAAGTTAGGGCTGCAGTCGACAGCTGCACCTCTGTACTCGAGGTCGCGGCTGCCACGAGCAGACTAAACAGGACAATTGCAGTGGCGTCGTTAAACAGGCTTTCACCCTCTAGCAGAGCGGTGAGGTCGTCTGGCGCGCCCAGCTGCTTAAACAGCGCGACAACGGCTACCGGGTCGGTAGCGGACAAAATTACACCGCACAGCAGGGCGGCAAGCCACGGAAAGCCCGCAGGGTGGTTCATGCCAAAGAATACGCCAGCGGCGGTAACGCTAGCGGCCACTATCATCAGCGGAATTGCCAACAACAACACGGGAGTTAGATTTTTCAGGAGCACGCGCGCCTTCATGTTGAACGCAGACTCGAACACTAAAATGGGCACGAACACGTGCAGAATCAGAAAATTAAACTGCTGCCAGCGCAGTCCCGTATCTATACCGTTGGCAGTAAGTAGCTCTGAGCCAGCAAAGCCGATAATCACCAACAGCGCACTAAAGGGAAGGCGCAGAAGACGGGCTAAAGGCTCGGCTATTACCGCCAGCAGTAGCATGCCAATAAAAATGAGTGGAATATCCATGAATAAAGCCGTTGCGCGCCGTGACTCAGACCTTCAAAGGCAGGGAGCGTAAAGCTAGCGGTCAATGCACAGCTTGCCTAGGCGATAGACAGATTTGGTAGGTCTATTTTTTCAAATGTGGGGCGGTAGACAGATAGCAGATTACTAGGTCTGCAGTCCTTGGTCAGTCCTCGGTCTTTTCTTTGAATTCGCACAAATCTTCGATCGTGCAGCTCCCGCAGCGTGGTTTACGCGCGATGCAAACATAGCGCCCATGCAAAATCAGCCAATGGTGCACGTCGACCTTGAATTCTTCGGGCACTACCTTGAGCAGTTTGTCTTCCACTTGGCGGACATTTTTGCCCGCTGCAATTTTGGTGCGGTTCGACACCCGGTAAATGTGGGTGTCCACCGCAATGGTGGGGTGGCCGAAGGCCGTATTTAACACCACGTTGGCCGTTTTCCGCCCAACGCCGGGCAGTGCCTCCAGCGCTTCACGGTCTTCGGGTACTTGGCCGCCGTAGTCATCAACCAAAATCTTGCAGGTCTTAATGGCGTTTTCGGCCTTGGTGTTAAACAGCCCAATGGTTTTGATGTATTCCTTTAGGCCGTCGACGCCAAGGTCGTAGATGGCTTGGGCATTGTTGGCTGCGGCGAACAGTGGCCCGGTCGCCTTGTTCACGCCCACATCGGTTGCCTGCGCCGAAAGCAGCACAGCAATCAGTAGCTCGAAGGGTGAGCTGTAGTTCAGCTCGGTGGTGGGATGAGGGTTGGCGTCGCGTAAGCGAGCGAAGATCTGATGGCGTTTTTCTGCGTTCATAAGCGATCCGATACTGGCCCAGTGGTGGGGTCTGTGCAACTCGGGCATGCAGCCGCGAAAGCGAAGCGTGTGCATGGCCGTATTGATCAGTGCTAAAGCCTGTTTTCTGCTGCTGAATTTGGACTGCGCAGAATTTCACGCAAAATTTGAGTCCGATTCCGACGAAATATTGGAGCACCAAGCTCTGCAGAGTCTAGACACGTAGAACTCCGGGGCCCAAGGATGTCGGGCACGGCAAACAGAATGACTAACGACAGGCACTACGTTCTCAAAAATTCGGAAGATGCATGAATGGCAGAGCCGTAGGGAGTCATTCACATTGGACTAACTGTCAAAGAATTAGGGGAAAGTGGTGGTTGGGGGGATTTTTTTCCACCAAAGCACTAGATGCAACTTTGAATAAATCAGTGGCCAACTCTCAAAACTGATAGCCGCCCATTATCCAACTATCGGCGGATATGCTCGATCCTATTGGCGTTTTCACTGCTCTGCATGTGCTCTGGTATCTCGTGCGGTTCTTCCCAAACCTCGCACCAGTGCAAACAACAGCCCTGCAATAATAAACGCACCCGGTGGCAGCAGTGCCAGCGCCAGTGGCGGCACAGCAAATACTTTCACCTCCAGCGCGGCGGCTGCAGGACCGAAAAGTAAATCCATATCGGCCATCAAGCTGCCTTGGCCGAGTACCTCGCGCACTGCGCCTAAGGCCAGCAGCGCCAGCGAAAAGCCTACTGCGGTGCCCAGGGCATCCATCAGCGCCCGACCTACTGGTTGGCGCGAGGCAAACACTTCGGCCCGACCCAAAATCATGCAGTTGGTGACGATAATTTGCACGAACAGGGCGATGCGGCTGTAGAGGTCGAAGGCGTAGGCTTCCAGCAGCATGACAGTCAGAGTGGTGAAGGTGGCAATAATCAGCACGAAGCAGGGCAGTCTTGCGATGTCGGGAATAATCCGGCGCAGCAGTGAGATGGAGGTATTGGAGCCGATAACCACAAAGGCGCTGGCCAGCGCGAGCCCGGTGGCATTGGCGACGGTGTTGCTGACCGCCAGCAGGGGGCACAACCCGAGTAACTGCGCCCAAGCAGGGTTGTTGGCGATGGCCGCTTCGGTGAAGTCGTTAGGCTTCATTATTTGGTTCTCTTGGGTTTGGCTCCCCGGGGCTTTGCGGGCAGGGATATCGCTCACGGGTATTGCGCAACTGGGTTTGGGCTTGGGCCGCCATGCCGCGAAGGGCCTTATGCGTAATGGTGGCTCCGCTGATGTTGTCCAGTTGTGCCCAGTCCGCGATTGCCGTGTTGTCCCGGTCGGCTAAATAGTGGTCTTTGCGATGGTCGATAAAATCCGCGATGCCCGGGGTTTCCTGATGTCGGGTCACGCGCAGGCTAATGTGCTGGTTTTGCAGCAGTGCCAGATAGGCGATGGGACCGGCGTAGCCGGGGCTGCTGCCGCGCACAAACTGCCAGTCTCCGCAGGCGTTGGCCACACCTTGCTGCCATTTTAGGTCGGTAGGCGCTTGGCGTTGCAGCAGTTCGCTCAGCAGTACTTGTGCTTGGCGAATACGGTTTTCTGTTACTGGCTGCCGAGTGCTTTCATAGGTCTGGGTCAGAGCAAGACCGCAGAGGCCGCCAATGACCAGCAGGGCGATTATGGTGGTGAATTGACTACGCATTGCCGGTGGCCTCGCTCGCAACTTTCTGGCGGTGCAAACGGTTAAACAGCGGGGTGGTGCAGTTGGCCAGCAGCACTGCAAAGGCGATGCCGTCGGGCAGGCTGCCTTGGGTGCGAATCAGAAACAGCAGGCTGCCTACGAGTATGGCGAAAAACACTTGATGACTTGGCCTTGCCGGATGCGTCACCGGGTCGGTGGCAACAAAGAAGGCGGCTGCCACGGTGCCGCCTGTAGTCCAGTGAAACCACGCGGAGCCGAGGCTGGCTGAACTGCCTTGGTCATGAAACACACTGGCTAAGATGCCAACGGTAAGCAGTACGGTGAGCGGAATGCGCCAATGCATAATGCACTGCTGAATCAGCCATAGCCCGCCGAGGGCGAACAGCCCGGCACTGAGGGTGTTGGGGTTGCCAGCGTCACGGTTAAGAAAGAACTCTGCTGCAGTGACGCCGCCTCGGTAGCGAAATTCGCTGAGTAGGGTCGCGCCGCTAAGGGCGTCGGTAGCGGCACTTGGCCAAGAGGCCAGCGCGAGCGGAAAGCTCAACAGCACGATGGCGTAGCCCACCATTGCAGGGTTAAAGATATTCTGGCCGAGGCCGCCGTAGGCGTATTTGGCGAGGCCAATGGCGCCTAGGGCGGCGACGCTCAATATGGCTGGCGATACATAGGGCGGCAGACAAATGCCAATGAGCAGAGCGGCCAGCACCGTCGAGCCGTCGCCCAGTTGAAAGCCCCTGCTTTTAGCCTCTCCAAAGCCGTAGCG
>PCCE01000034.1 GCA_002731575.1 Gammaproteobacteria bacterium
AAATAAAGCCGCAGCAGATAGAAGCAGCAGCGATAGATGATGCTGCAGCGTGAGGTTGTCATCGGCAAAGAATAAAACGTTGAGCTGGATGATGACAAAGGCCAGCAAAAGCGCGCTGGCAAGGGCGATAAGAATAGTTCGCATGGATCGAGGGGTGCCTTAAAAAGGCGACAGTCTACATTAAATCGCAGATCGGGGGATGCTAGCGCTTGCGTACGCTAAGAATCGTGATCGCCTGTTCTGGTACTCCGGCCATGCCGTTACGCAGGTGAGTGTCGGTTAGCTCAATTTCCTCGACTGCATCGAAGCCGTCAATGACCCGGCCGAAAACCGTATAGCCCGGCTCACCGCGCTTGGCATCTAAGGACGGGTTGTCGACGACGTTAATAAAGAACTGGGTATCAGCGGAATCCGGGTCATCGGTGCGGGCGGCGGCAACGCTACCACGGCGGTTTTTTAGGCCGTTAAACGATTCGTTGGGGACGCTGATTTCATCATGTTCGCGGTAATTGATATCGGCGTCGAAGCCGCCTGTTTGAATCATGAACCCTGGAATCACTCGATGGAACACAAGGCCATCGTAAAAGGCTTTGTCGACGAGGTTCAAGAAGTTGTCTACATGCTTGGGCGCAAATTTCGGCAGCAGCTCAATTTCGATGCTGCCAACGCTGGTTTCGATGACCACCCTGGGGTTTTCAGTATAGGTACGCGTGGTTGATTGGGCCTGGCTCTGCGCTTGGGCAGAAGTTGTCCCCACAGCGGTGCTCGCCAGCAGGCCGATGAGTAAGAGCCAGAATGCCCGAAGGCTGCCGGTGGCACGAAAGTAAGAGGTCATGCTGCAAGAATCTCCACATAGCGCTGGACGGTTGGTGCGAAACCCGCCTTCAGCGCCTCGCACATAATTGCGTGACCGATGGAGACTTCCTGCAGGCCCGGCAAGGTGGCGAAAAGCGGCAAATTTTCCTGATCGAGGTCGTGGCCTGCGTTGATACCAAGGCCCACCGTCATGGCTGCCCTCGCAGCGTCGCAGAACTGGGCAAAGCAGGCTTGTGTCGCGGCATCTTGTTCACCTTTTGCCCAAAAGGTCTCCGCGTAAGGGCCGGTGTAGAACTCAATGCGCTGAGCGCCAAGCTCCTTGGCCGCAGACATTTGTTCAACAGCTGGGTCCATAAACAAACTGACCCGGCAGCCCAAGTCTCTGTAGATGCCAATCTGTTGTTCTAAGGCGGGTTGCGCAACGGCCAGATCCCAACCGTGATCTGAGGTGAGCTGGGCATCGCTATCTGGCACCAGTGTGACCTGATGCGGTTTTGTGACCTGCACCAGATGCGTAAAGCCGGGATAGCCTGCATCGGTTGGGCCAGCGAAAGGGTTGCCTTCAATGTTGAATTCAATGCTTGGGTAATGCTCCGCCAGCAGTTGGGCCAAGGCATAAACATCGTCAGGTCTGATATGTCGTTGATCGGGCCTTGGGTGAACGGTTATACCCTTGGCGCCTTGGGCTATCGCCGTGCGCGCAGCATCCAGTACGCTGGGCCGCTCACCCTCTCGGGAATTGCGTAGCAAGGCCATTTTGTTGAGGTTCACGCTAAGGACGATCATGGTCGGCCGTCTTCGGTGATGTTACCGGCCTCGTTCTCTGGTTCCTTAAGCGCCCCAATGGCCACCAAATAAGCCACCATAACCACCACGTAAAAGAGGTTGAGGCCCATCAGGCCAAAGAGTTTGAAGGTTACCCAGGTATCCATGGAGAAGTTGTTCACGACCCACAGATTAATGAAGCCCGATGCGGCGAAACCAGCAGCCCAGCCGTAGGTCAGATTGCGCCAAACCATATCCTCTAAGGAAAGCGCTGAACCCAGCAGCTTTTTCAGCAGTGAAAGGCGGGCAAATAATTGCGCCCCTACCAGCGCTAGAGCAATTGCCCAGCTGACCACACTGGGTTTCCACTGAATGAATGTTTCATCGCGCAGCAGCAGCGTCATGCCGCCCATAACAAGACTGATCCAAAAGGTAATTTTCAGCTCGTTGCTCAGCAGGCGCCCGGTGAATTTATAGAATGCTACTTGAGCCGTAATGGCCACTAGCAGCACTGCGGTAGCGAGAAAAATATCCTTGGTCGCAAAGTACACGACGACGAAGGCGATAACGGCGAAATATTCGAGAAACTGTTGCATGCAATGACCGTCACTTAAATCGGTTTTGTGGCGACTGCTGGAAGTGTCTAAAGGCTCACGCAATTGTGCCTGTTCCGATAGCTTACCAAGCCTGAAAGTCGCAGGATAACCTATCGGTATGTGTTTGCGATGTCTAAGGTAAGAGCATCTACCGCAGTTTTATAACGCGGCGTCACCGCTAACTACTAACGCCCACATTTTCCTGACGAAGCAAGGAGCATGGTATGACCCAACGATTGGATGTGCACCCAACGCATCCGCAAAAACGCCTGTTAGATATGGCCGCTAAGGCCCTGCATAGCGGCGAACTTGTGGTTTATCCCGCCGAGACCGGTTACGCAGTAGCCTGTCATATTGGCGACAAAGGTGCGTTGGAGCGTCTAGTGGCCTTGCGCCGCTTACCCAAGGACCACCAATTCACTCTAATTTGCCGCGACCTGAGCGAGCTCGGCAGCTATGCCAGAGTGGAAAATGCCGCCTACCGAATTCTTAAACGCAACACCCCCGGAGCGTTCACCTTTGTGCTGCCCGCCACCAAGGAGGTACCGAAAAGACTGGTGCATCCGAAGAAAAAAACCATCGGCCTAAGAGTGCCCGAGCATCCCGTGGCCATAGGGCTGTTGGAGTCCATGGGCGAGCCGTTGCTATCGACCACCCTGCGCCTGCCTGATAGCGCTGACGATGAAGGCCCCATGCAGGACGGTGCGGATATTTTAGCCGCACTGGATAAGCGGGTTGATCTGATTCTCGACAGCGGCGTGGGTGCCTTAGGGGCTTCGACCATCGTCGACTTCACCACGCCGGAGCCGCAGATTCTGCGGCAGGGCTTGGGCGAGCTGCGTTAGGTCTCGGCAAAAGGGCGCTGATCTGGCAGCGAAATGCCTGCCATCAGCGCACCTGAGCCTCTATACTCGCCCTCGTCAAAGTCAACAAGGACGCCTGCTTGAGTAGCAACGATTCGAATCAGCGCATAGTGTCGGGAATGCGCCCCACCGGCCGATTACATCTAGGCCACCTGCATGGGGTGCTAAACAACTGGGTACAGCTGCAACACGAGTACGAGTGCTTCTTTTTTGTGGCGGACTACCATGCCTTGACCACCAATTACGAACACTCGGAAACCATTGACCAGTATTCCTTTGACACCGTAATCGATTGGCTGGCCGCCGGCGTGAACCCGGGTGCGGCAACAATATTTGTGCAAAGTAAAGTGCCCGAGCATGCCGAATTGCATTTGATGCTGTCGATGATCGCGCCCCTAGCTTGGCTTGAGCGGGTGCCGTCCTACAAGGACCAACAGCAAAAGCTCAATGACCGCGATCTAGCGACCTACGGCTTTCTCGGCTACCCGTTGCTGCAGGCGGCAGACATTCTCATTTACCGTGCTGGGCGGGTGCCTGTGGGTGCCGACCAAGTGGCCCATGTGGAACTCACCCGGGAAATTGCCCGGCGCTTTAACCATGTCTATGGCCGCGAGCCGGGTTTTGAAGAGCAGGCCGAGGCGGCGGTAAAGAAGATGGGTAAAAAAGCCGCGCGACTGTACACAGATTTGCGCAGGGAATATCAGGAGCGCGGCGACACCGAGGCCCTTGAGCGCGCTCGGGCCTTGCTTGGCGAGCAGCAAAATTTGTCGATTGGCGATACCGAACGCCTGTTTGGTTATCTGGAAGGTGGTGGTCGCATTATTCTGCCCGAGCCTCAGTCCATGCTGACCGCTCAGTCGAAGATGCCCGGACTGGACGGCGAGAAGATGTCGAAGTCGTATAACAATACCATTGGGCTGCGCGAGGATCCGGCGTCGGTAGAAGAAAAAATTCGCACCATGCAAACAGACCCGGCCCGAGTCAGACGAAACGACCCCGGCAACCCTGCGCAGTGTCCGGTATTCGGCCTGCATGAAGTCTATAGCGCCGAAGACGTGCGGGAGTGGGCGACCGAGGGCTGCAAAACTGCGGGCATTGGTTGCGTGGACTGTAAAAAACCACTGATCGACTCGATAAACCGCGAACAGGAGATCATCCGCCAACGTGCGGTGCAGTTTGAGGAAGATCCGGACCTCGTGCATGCGGTGATTGCCGAGGGTTCCGAAAAAGCCCGCGCCGTGGCCCGCGAGACCATGGAAGAAGTGAAGGCCGCTGTGGGCATTGGAGGCCGATGATGACTTTGGTGCCGGCCCGCATGCCGTTGAGCGCGCGACAAGAGGCGTGAGTATGGAAAGCACAACTGCGCAAGTAAGCAAACTCAGCGCTGCCCGGGCGGTAAATGAGCAGACTATCGCGCTGGTAGCGGGTGAGGAACTGCAGCAGTTACCCAAGGACCTGTACATCCCACCTGAAGCCCTTGAGGTTTTTCTTGAAACCTTTGAAGGCCCCCTAGATCTGCTGCTGTATCTTATTCGGCGGCAGAACTTAGATATTTTGCAGGTGCAGGTGTCGGTGATTACTGCCCAGTACATGAGCTACATTGAGCTGATGCAGGCGCTGCAGCTGGAACTGGCAGCAGAGTATTTGCTGATGGCGGCGATGTTGGCGGAGATCAAATCGCGCATGCTGTTGCCCCGCCCGGAAGAATTTGAAGACGAAGACGACCCGCGCTCAGAGCTGATCCGCCGTCTGCAAGAGTACGAGCAGATCAAGACCGCGGCGGAAGACCTTAACGAGGTGCCGCGTATTGAGCGGGATCTGTTTGTTGCGGCGGCCAGCAAGCCCAAGTTAGTGCGCGAGCATGGCGAGCCAGACGTCGATTTACGCGAAGTTTTGCTCTCGTTATCCCAAGTGCTGCGTCGTGCAGAGCTTTTTACCAAGCACGAGGTAAAGTTTGAGGCGCTGTCTGTGCGCGATCGCATGGGCGATATACTGTCGCGGGTGAGTCAACGCGATGGCTTTATTGGTTTTAACGAGCTGTTCCGCGCGGAAGAAGGGCGGCTTGGTGTGGTGGTGACGTTTTTGGCCATTATGGAGCTGATCCGCGAATCGCTGGTCGACTTTGTGCAAACCGAACCTTTCGCGCCGATTCACGTGCGCGTGGGCAAGCAGGCTATTGAGGACCTTGAGCAGGGCCTTGGTGAGGGTGTCGGCGCCAATCTGAACTACGGTGGGTCCAGTGGCGTTGATGGTGCAAAAGAGAATTCAGAACGAGACTCAGACTCGGTAGCAGCGGATAGCGTTGATGATGAAAGCGACTCAAAAGGTCGGTCATGAGTGAAAATCAGGAAGTAACCCCAGTGCATGACTCCAATGAATCGACGGCAAACGCAGACCCAGCCCTGCCGGTATCGGGCCAACGCCTTGTCCCGGAGCAAATTGCACAAATCATTGAAGCTGCCCTGTTAGCAGCAGAAGGCCCGCTGACGGTGGACAACCTATTTCGCCTGTTTGCCGTAGGCGAATTAGACGAAGAAGAAGGCCGCAAGCAGGTTCGTGCGAGCATCGAGGCGCTTGCAGAAGCCAGCGCGCAACGCGGCGTGGCGCTGCAAAAAGTCGCATCGGGCTACCGCTATCAAACCCGACAGGAACTTAGCCCTTGGGTCAGTCGCCTGTGGGAAGAAAAGCCGCCGCGCTACACACGAGCGCTGCTCGAAACACTGGCCTTGGTGGCTTACAAACAGCCGGTGACCCGAGGAGATATTGAGCAGGTGCGCGGCGTCAGCGTTAGCCAGAACATCATGCGTACCCTGCTGGAGCGCGATTGGATACGCGTGGTTGGCCAGCGCGAAGCGCCAGGCCGACCCTCTATGTACGGCACTACCAAGGCCTTCTTAGATTACTTCAATCTGAGCAAGCTGGACGAATTGCCGCCGCTGGAAGAAATTAAGGCGATGATCGAACCCACCTTGGTGGTTGATGAAGCTGAGACCGCTGATGTCAGCTCAACCCCAGAAGCAGACGAAGTGGCACAGTCGGAGGCAGAGGTCGAAGCAGAAGTCGAAGCAGAAGTCGAAGCAGAAGTCAGCGCAGAGGCAGAAAGCCCTGCAGAGAGTTACGTTGACGATGCGGACCATGCCTCGGACCAGAACGAACCTACACCCAACCGATGAAGTCTCGTCAGCCCTCAGGGTTCGATGCTGAAGAATCGCAAAAGCTGCAGAAAGTTATCGCTGCCAGCGGACGCGGCTCGCGGCGGCAGATCGAAGCTTGGATTGCAGCAGGGCGAGTGGCGGTTAATGGTGAGGTCGCGCATCTCGGCCAGCGGGTTGCCACCACAGATGAAATTGTTGTCGATGGCGCTGTGATTGAAACGGCCGCCGGGCAAAAGCCTCAAGTACTGGTGCTCAACAAGGCCGCAGGTTTGGTCTGTAGTCGCCGCGACCCGGAAGGGCGCAGTACAATTTTTGAGCAGCTGCCGCGCCTATACGGCGGGCGCTGGATAACCGTAGGTCGCTTGGATATTCAAACCACTGGCCTGTTGCTGGTGACCAACGATGGTGCCTTGGCGCACCGCATGATGCACCCCTCAACAGGGCTCGACCGCGAGTACGCCGTGCGGGTTAACAAGAAACTCGACGATAACGAAATTGCTCAGCTCAAGGCCGGCGTTGAGATCGAAGGCGAAACCATGCGGTTCAGTGATGTGCGTTATTACAACGGTAGCGAATCGAATTTTTGGTATCACGTTGCGCTGCTAGAAGGACGTAACCGTGAGGTGCGGCGACTCTTTGACAGTGCCGGTTGCACGGTCAGTCGGCTTAAGCGGGTACGCTACGGGCCGGTAATTTTGCCGTCTTGGCTTACCGTCGGGCACTGGTCGTCGATGCATGCCGACGATCTCAAAGCGCTCTACAAGATGTTGGGTTTTGCAGCACCAAGGGGTACCGCACAAAAGGTCAAGCGGTCCAAAGTGGCGAAGACCAGTTGCCTAATACCCTACCCGAAGCTGGATAAAGCGATTGTGGCTAGGCGCTAGCCTTAGGTAAAAAGCGCTAGCCTTGGGTAAAAATGCGTTAGCTTGAAGCAAATGCGCGGGCCCACCGCGAAAATGCTGGCTTAAGATCCTCAGACGATTTGGACCTTGCCCAGCCAATCCCGGCAGTCGAGCTGCTGGCCGGTAACGAATTCTACCGCCTCGCCATCGCTATTCATCGGCTGCTGTAGCAGCACGAAAAGTTCCATATGTGCCTCCGGTGTAGGCAAGGTTTGTGGGTCTTCCAGCGGATATGCCGCCTTGCGCATGGCGGTGCGGGTGCCGCCGGGATTGACGCTGAATACCTTAATTCGACCGGCAACTTCCGTTTCGTCAGCAAAAACCTGGCTCAATCCTTCAAGGGCGAACTTAGACGCGGCATAGGCACCCCAGTAGGCGCGGCCCTGTCGACCAACCGTGGATGAGGTATGAACAACGCAAGCGCGCTTGCTTGCATCCATGGCACCGAACAGCGCGTGGTTCAGTAAAAATACTGCGTTTACATTGGTTTGCATTACCCGCTGCCACTCGTCGTTCGGGTAGTGGGCGAGCGGCGCTCGCGGCCCGAGGCGCGAAGCGTGATGTACGATGCCGTCCAGCGCGCCAAAGGCTTCGGTTACCGAATCGGCTAAATTGGCCGCAGTCTCTACATCGAGTTTTTCCAAATCACAGGGCACGATCACTGGACGAGTTTGGGTGTGCTCGCTAATCCAATCGTTTACCGCTTCGAGCTTGCTGCGGGTTCTGCCTAACAGCACCACTGTGGCACCTAGACTGGCGTAGGTTTTCGCCGTCGCAGCACCAAGCCCAGCGCCTGCCCCGGTAACCAAGATCACCTTGCCCGCTAGCGCATCTGCAGCAATAGGATGGCTCCAGCTTTGTGCGTGCTCGGCCAGTTCTGGGTAATGGCTTAGGTGCGCGGTTGGCGCAGAAGAATCATTCATGAACTACTGACTCGTAGATGATAGGGGTACTAAGAGTCGTTAAGCCTGCACCGGTTTGCGTGCATGCACAATGTAATTGGCCGACGTATTGTCGTTTAAGGCCGCGTTGCGGGTCACCGGGTTATAGCTCATACCGCGTATTTCTTGCAGCTCAAGACCGGCCGCGCGAATGGCTGCTGCCAGTTCGGAGGGTTTGATGAACTTGCTGTATTCGTGAGTGCCTCGAGGCAACATATTCAGCACATACTCTGCGCCAAGAATGAGCAGCGCGTAGGCCAGGGGGTTGCGGTTGATGGTGGAGAAAAACAAATCACCACCGGGTTGGGCCAGTGCCGCGCAGGCCTTAATGGTGGCGGCGTAATCTGTCACATGCTCAAGCATCTCAAGACAGGTAACCGTGCGGAAGGCGGCGCCGTGGGCAAGCGCATAGTTCTCCGCAGTACTGGCCTCGTAATTTACCGCTACTTCTTGCTCCATGGCATGCAGCTTGGCAACGCCGAGGGCCTTTTCCGCCATATCGATACCTGTGGTGTCGTGGCCGAGTCGGGCGATGGATTCGACCAATATGCCGCCGCCGCAGCCAATGTCTAGAACAGGCCCAGCACCTAAGTCTGCCTTTTCTTGGATGTAGCTCAGGCGGCAGGGGTTAATGTCATGCAGGGGCTTGAAGTCGCCGTCGGTATCCCACCAGCGATGGGCCAGCTCATTAAATTTTTCAATTTCTTCTGGATCAACGTTATCGCCAGCGCTCATGTGGGTCTCCGTGGTTGGCTGCCTAGGTATGCGTCCCTGTGCGTTACTGCGCCCGTTGGCGCCTCGCAACCGCATGATTGGGTGTGTTGAGGACAACTTCAAGGCAAAGACCCATGAACGACCCTGTCAAAACAAGCGATTTCTGCGGCTTGTACTTTGCCTTAGCAGGTGACACTGGTTAGCGTAAGCAAGGGAGAAAGACAAAGGTAGAAGGGCAAATGCAGCAAGGCGAATTGATGCAGTACCCGCGTCGTCGCTTGTCGCGGGCGGTACTGCGATTCATCACCGGTCGCTTGATCCACACCCTCGGTGATTTGCACCTAAGCGGGGTCGAGCATGTACCGACAGAGGGGCCGGTTATTTTGGCGGCCAACCACTTTAACTTCGTGGACCCGGCGTTACTGCTCTACGCTAGCCCGCGCATGGTGGAGTTTATTGGTGGTGCGAACCGGCCAAATTCTCCCCTCTGGGCGCAAATAATTCCTCAGCTCTGGGGTTTTATCCGCGCCTATCGCGGTGGCTTTAGCCGTTCCACTTTCAGGCTCTCCCTAAGCGTACTGCAGCAGGGCGGAGTGCTTGGTATTTTTCCAGAGGGTGGCAGTTGGGCAGCACTGCTGCGACCGGCCCGGCCCGGCCTCGCCTACATTGCCGAACAAAGCGGTGACTGTGTGGTGCCAGTAAGCATTACTGGTGCTCAGGACCTGCTGGGAGGCGGCAAAACCCCGGTAAAAATCGAGTTCCATGCGCCCATTGCCGCGCCACACAAGGCATATAAATCCGCGCGCCGCAGTGTTTTAGATGCCTATGGCGAAACGGTAATGGCGGCCATCGCCGCAGGCCTGCCAGATGCTCAGCGCGGCCGTTTTGCAAACGACCCGCAGGCTCAGGCTGCTGCTTTGGCGGTTTCAGAGTTTCCCTTTCATGCCCAGGAGTTGCGCGGCGGCTAACTACTGCCCGGTATCGGGGACTAGGTGGTTGGCCGATGGCCTGCTACTACCACGCTACCGGCAACCCACACATAGCTTACCGCCTGATTTGCGCGCCCGCGCAGCAGTAGCGACGGCACATCCATGTTGACTGTATTGGCGTCAATACCGGCATCAAGCAGGCGCAAATCCAGTGCAGCCAGATCGGCAAGTTTCCCTACGGCCAGCGTACCAATGTTGTCATCCAACCCCATGACCTGTGCGCTGCCTTGTGTTGCCTGATAAATGGCAGTGCCATCTAGCTGTTCGATACTGTGGAACAGATCGGCGTAGTAGTTCATCCCGTGGCCACCGGTGCCTAGGCCCACCGGCTGGGTGGCGTCAGCCCCAGACTCAGCCCCAGCCCCAAACTGAGACCAAGACCAAGGACGCATTTGCTGGGCATAGCGGTGGGGGCAGTGTACTACCGCGACTGCGTAGCGTCGCAGCAACTCCAAATCCGCATCATCCAGCGCTTTGACGTGGACTGCCTGCAGTTGAGTCCCGAGTAAGCCATGTTGTTCCAATAGCGCAATACCGCTGCAGCCGTGGCGGTCCTCTATCGCCAGCACATGGGCAGGGCTTTGCTGCAGCAGCACCTGTACTTGCAGATTCAGTTCCTCGGCGTACATGGCGACCTTGGTCAATGTTTCACGATCCAGTTGAGCAAGGTCGGGCAGACCGAAGCCAATTCCGATACGCGGGTGGCGGGCGTAGTGGTCGTGTAGTGCCAGAGCACGATCCAGGCCCTCTTGGCCGCTTTGTGTCCATGTATTGGCTTGGGCCGTTATGGGCACACTTATTTGCACATGAATGCCTGCTGCCTCGGCAGCCCTTGCCACCACCTCGCTGTGCGTCGACATATCGGCGCAGGTCGTAGTGCCAGCCAACAGCATTTCCGTAAAGGCCAGCTGGGCGGCGGCGAACAGCTCGTCATCGCTCAGCCTCGGCGAGGTTGAATTTGCTGAACCGATAAGGCCGCCGGCAAATATGTCGCCGGGCTGGGCAGTGCTGCGATTAGTGATGCCTAGTGCATGGCTGCAAGCGTTAACCAGGCCGGGCATTAGCAGATGGTCGGGCAACTCTAGCGTGGTACTTGGTTGGTATTGGTCGCTGAGCGCGGCGCAGCTGTCGATGGCCACAATGTTGCGCCCATGAATGGCCACACCCAGATTAGGTTGGGCCTGTACTTGCGGTTTGCTGCCTGGCTCGGCTTGCTCAAATTGCAGCAGGTAGCGGGGGTAAATCAGTTGGTCGATAGGGCTCATAGGCTGAGTATAACGATGTCAGCTTGGGCGTTGAAAGACTCCGTTAAACACTGCACAAACCGCGCTTTGAGGGTGTCAATGTGTTAACATAAGCACTACTTTTCGTTGATCTCGTACGCGCTTTTTATGTCAGAAATTACCCCCCCAGATCCGCAGGATATTCAGCCGGTAAATATTGAGGACGAACTACGTCAGTCCTATCTCGATTACGCCATGAGCGTCATTGTGGGGCGTGCTTTACCCGATGTCCGCGATGGATTGAAGCCCGTGCATAAGCGCGTTTTGTTCGCCATGAACGAATTGAATAACACCTACAACCGGCCCTATGTGAAGTCGGCCCGTGTGGTTGGTGATGTCATTGGTAAGTATCACCCTCATGGCGATACCGCAGTGTATGACACCGTAGTGCGAATGGCCCAAGACTTCTCCATGCGCTACCTGTTGGTAGACGGGCAGGGCAACTTTGGCTCCATTGACGCCGACCCACCGGCGGCCATGCGTTACACCGAAGTGCGAATGGCCAAGATGGCATCGGAGCTGCTGGCCGATCTCGACAAAGACACCGTCGACTTCGTCAATAACTACGACGATTCGCTGACCATGCCCGAAGTGCTGCCAACGCGAGTACCGAATCTGTTGGTGAACGGCAGCTCGGGTATCGCGGTGGGCATGGCAACAAACATTCCTCCGCATAATCTGACCGAGGTCATCAACGGTTGTCTGGCAGTGCTGCAAGATCCGGCCATCACCGTAGACGAGTTAATGGAACATATTCAAGGTCCAGATTTTCCGACCGGCGGCATCATCAATGGCCGCGCTGGCATCGTGCAGGCCTACCGTACTGGGCGCGGGCGCATTTATGTACGCGGACGCGCGGAAGTCGAGACGGACAAGAAGGGCCGCGAGAAAATCGTCATCACGGAAATTCCTTATCAACTGAACAAGGCGCGGCTGATTGAGAAAATCGCCGAGTTGGTAAAAGACAAGCGTATCGAAGGCATCAGCGAGCTGCGCGATGAGTCTGACAAAGATGGCCTGCGTGTGGTAATCGAAGTACGGCGCGGCGAATCTGGCGAGGTCATTCTCAACAACCTGTACTCCCAGACCCAATTACAAAGCGTTTTTGGCATCAACTGCGTGGCCTTGGTGCAGGGCCAACCGAAGATACTGAATTTGAGGGAAATGCTCGGGGCGTTTCTGCAACACCGTCAAGAGGTGGTCACCAGACGCACTCTTTATCTGCTGCGTCGCGCGCGGCAACGCGGCCATATTTTAGAAGGTCAAGCGGTAGCTCTAGCCAACATCGACGCCGTTATTGAGCTGATTAAAAATTCGCCGTCTGCAGCGGATGCGCGTGTCGCTCTTATGGAGCAGCGCTGGCAGGCATCGGCTTTGTTCGAGCTGCTTAGCCGGGTGGGCAGTGATGCTTGTCGGCCAGAGGGCTTGTCCGAGGAGTTCGGCTTCGTTGCAGAGCGCTACCGTCTAACCGAAGAGCAGGCTCAGGCCATCTTAGAAATTCGTCTGCATCGCCTGACCGCCATGGAGCAGGACAAACTGATGGAAGACTATCAGGGCGTACTCGACGAGATAGCCGACCTGCTGGATATTTTGGGTTCTCACGAGCGTTTGACCTCAGTAGTGCGCGCAGAACTGGAAGAGGTTGGTGCAACCTATGGCGACGAGCGGCGTACAGATATTGTTAGCAGTCAGCTCGATCTGTCCGACGAAGATTTGATTAATGAAGAAGACCTGGTGGTCACCATCTCTCATCAAGGCTATGCCAAGACCCAGCGACTAGACACCTATCAGGCCCAGCGCCGAGGCGGTCGCGGCAAGGCGGCAACTGCGGTGAAAGACGAAGACTTTGTCGAGCATATGGTGGTGGCGCATTCCCACGACACCCTGCTGTGTTTCTCCAATGTAGGGAAAGTCTACTGGTTGCGCGTGTTTGCGATACCTCAAGGCAGTCGCGGTGCTAAGGGGCGCCCCATGGTCAACTTGTTGCCGTTAGATGGGGCCGAGCGCATTACTGCTGTGCTGCCGATTAAAGAATATACCAATGATCACTTTGTCTTTATGGCCACCGCCAACGGCACTGTGAAAAAAACCCCGCTGGAGCAGTTTTCGCGTCCGCGTAACAGTGGCCTCATTGCACTGGACCTTGAGGACGACAACACTTTGGTGGGTGCAGCCATCACCAATGGCAGCTGCGATATTTTACTCTGCGCCAGTTCTGGCAAGGCGACTCGATTCAAAGAGTCTGATGTGCGCGCCATGGGCCGCAGTGCCAAGGGTGTGCGTGGTATCAAGCTCGGTGCAGGGCATCGACTGATTTCTCTCATCATTCCGGCCGCCGACGGCTACCTGCTAACCGCCAGCGCAAACGGCTATGGTAAGCGCACGCCGCTTGAAGACTTTCCGTTGCGCGGACGCGGTGCACAGGGTGTTATCGCCATGCAGACCAGCGATCGTAATGGCGCACTGGTCGGTGCGATACAAATATTCAACGGCGATGAGCTGATGTTGATTTCTGACATGGGCACCTTGGTGCGCACTAAGGGCGATGAAGTCTCGGTACTGGGTCGCAACACCCAAGGCGTGCGGCTGATCAAGCTGCGTGATGAAGAAATGCTCAACAGCGTCAGTCGTATTGAAGAGCAAGAAGAAACACAAACCACTGAGGCCGATGCCGCAGAGGCTGGCGACGAGGAAACGGACGCAGGCTAAGCTCTCGAAAACCCCAGCCCAACATGAAATCGAAATCGAGAGAGGGTTAAGGCGGATGCGAGAGCCAGAGAACAAAGCCGATATCAGGGGCAGACGTCTATTCAGCCATTAACTGGAGTATCAAGATCTATGGCAAGAACCCATAATTTTTCTGCAGGCCCAGCGGCCCTACCGACTGAGGTACTGGCTCAGGCAGCCGAAGAGATGCTCGACTATCAGGGCAGCGGTATGTCGATAATGGAAATGAGTCATCGCAGCAAAACCTTCGTGGATATTGCCGCGCAGGCGGAACAGGATCTGCGCGACTTATTCGGTGTCTCCGATGACTACCATGTGCTGTTTTTGCAGGGTGGGGCCACGGGTCAGTTCGCAGGTGTGCCACTGAACCTGACTGCTGGCGACGACACCATGGATTTTGTTGACACCGGTGCCTGGTCGAAAAAGGCGATCAAAGAGGCTGCGAAGTACTGCCAAGTGAATGTGGCGGCCTCCAGCAGTGCCAGCAACTACGATCACATACCGGACCCAGCAAACTGGCAGCTCAGCGCTGATGCCAAGCTTCTGCATGTCTGCTCCAACGAAACCATTGGTGGTGTGCAGTTCCAAGAGTTCCCCGAGCATGCGACCCTCGTAGCCGATATGTCATCAGATATCTTGTCGCGTCCGGTGAATATTGACCAGTTCGGTCTGATCTACGCCGGGGCGCAAAAGAACATTGGCCCCGCCGGTCTTACTGTAATCATTGTGCGCAAAGATTTGTGCGGCTCGGCGCGCCCAATTACGCCCACGTTTTTGGACTATGCGGTGCAAGCAGATGCGGACTCCATGTCCAATACGCCGCCTACTTATTCTTGGTATCTGGCTGGCTTGGTATTCCAGTGGGTCATGGCCAACGGCGGTTTGGCAGGCATGCAGGCACAGAATCAGGCCAAGGCCGATCTGCTCTACAATGCCGTTGATGCCAGTAATTTTTATAGCTCGCCAGTAGCGAAGGCCGACCGCAGTGCGATGAATGTACCCTTTACCCTCGCTGACGCCGCCCTGGATGCTGACTTTCTTGCTGGCGCAGAAGCCCGAGGGATGTTTAACCTTAAGGGCCACCGCAGTGTTGGCGGCATGCGCGCGAGCATTTACAACGCCGTACCCCTTGAATCGGTGCAGGCACTAGTGAATTACATGAGTGAATTCGAAAATGAGCGCGGATGATGATCTGTTAAAACCCCTGCGCGAACGCATTGACGCGCTGGACGATCAGCTATTGAGCTTGCTCAATGAGCGCGCTCAGTGCGCGCTAGACGTGGGCAAAATTAAGCAGCAGCAGCCCAGCGAGAGTGATCAAGCAGCGGCAGCCTTTTACCGCCCGGAGCGGGTGGCACAAATTCTGCGTCGACTTACCGAACAAAACACCGGGCCGCTCGCCAATGCCGATGTTGAAATCCTCTTTCGGGAAATTACCGCCTGCGGTTTAAGTTTGGAAACGCCTATGAGCGTGGCCTACTTTGGTCCGTCAGGGACCTATACCGAGGCGGCTACTGTGAAACAGTTCGGCCACTTTGTTCAAACATCGCCTATGGCGTCCATCGATGAAGTGTTTCGCGAAGTAGAGTCTGGGCTCTGCAACTACGGTGTTGTACCGGTAGAAAACTCCACCGAGGGAATGGTCAATCACACCCTCGATTGCCTGCTGAATACGAATTTACGGGTCTGCGCAGAAGTAGAGCTGCCTATTCATCATGCCCTAATGCGCGCCAAAGAAGCCGCGCCCGAGCAAGTGGTGAGCCAAATAGTCTCCCACGCCCAGAGTTTGGCTCAGTGCCGGGCATGGCTCGACCAGCATTATCCCGGTGTGCCGAGGGCCGCGGTAGCAAGCAATGCTGAAGCCGCCAAACAGGCTGCCGCCGACACGAGCTTGCTTGCAGTGGCAGGCGAGATGGCCGCAGACCGCTACGACTTGCGCATGCTGGCGACACGCATCGAAGACAATCCGCACAATAAGACGCGCTTTTTGGTGCTGGGCAAACAGTACGTTGGCCCCTGTGGTGATGACAAAACGTCGATATTGGTATCGGTGAAAAATGAGCCAGGAGCGCTGTTGCGCGTGCTTTCGCCCTTTGAGGCCAACCAAATTGGTCTGACTCGAATTGAAACTCGGCCGGCCCGATCCGGTAACTGGTCCTATGTCTTTTTCATTGATTTTGACGGACACGAATCTCAGCCCGCCGCCGAGGCAGCGCTGCAAGCGGTGAACGATGTAGCCCTTGAAGTGCGGGTATTGGGTTCTTATCCAAAAGCGATAGCACAGGAGTAGCCGTGCAACAGGTAAAGCAATCGATCAATCCGCGCATCGCTGCGCTAAACCCCTACAAGCCTGGTAAGCCCGTAGAGGAAGTGGCCCGCGAGCTTGGCATCAACGACATTGTGAAACTGGCGAGCAACGAAAATCCGCGCGGCCCTGGTGACAAAGTTCAACTCGCCATTGCCGAGGCGGCTACTGAGCTGTCGCGTTACCCAGATGGCGGCGGCTTTGCGTTGAAAGCTCGCTTAGCGGAAAAAATCGGTGTGGAAACCAATCAACTAACCCTTGGCAATGGCTCCAACGACGTGCTCGATTTAATCGCCCGTGTGATCCTAGAGCCGGGCGCCCAAGCCATCATTGCCGAGCACAGTTTTGTTGTTTATCGCTTGGCCGTTACCTGCTGTGGTGGTGATCTGATAACCGTGCCAGCAGCAAACTATGGCGCCGATTTATCCGCCATGCTGGCAGCGATAACAGACAAGACGCGGCTGATCTTTATTGCTAATCCGAACAACCCCACCGGCACCCGCACGCCAGGAAGCGAACTGCTGCCGTTTTTGCAGGCGGTGCCGGAACACGTCTGGGTGGTACTGGACGAAGCCTACTTAGAATACGTTGAGGAAGAAGACCACCTGAACGGTGTGTCGCTACTGGACCGTTTCCCTAATCTCATCGTCACTCGCACATTTTCCAAGGTGTATGGACTCGCTGCCGTGCGCTTTGGCTATGGCGTATCCAGTGCAGCATTTGCTGACTTGTTAAACCGCGCCCGTCAGCCATTTAACGTCAACAGTTTAGCCATGGCGGCCTCTATGGCCGCGCTGGAAGACGATGACTATGTGACCGAGAGTGTGGCGCTGAACCGCGCTGGCATGGCGCAAATGACCCAAGGTCTTACCGCCTTGGGTTATGAGTTCATACCGTCCGCCGGTAACTTTGTTGCCTTCGACAGCGCCGAGCCCGGCGATGGGCTGTTTCAGCGCATGCTGCATGAAGGGGTTATCGTACGACCTATCGCCGAATACGGCCTGCCGAACCATGTACGAGTGAGCATTGGTTTAGCCTCTGAGAATGAGCGTTTCTTGGCGGTGCTCGCCAAAGTTGGTGCACATGCCAACGCACAAAAGGCAGAGCCAGCGTCGTGAAACTTGGCACCTTGGCCATTGTTGGGGTTGGCCTGATAGGCGGTTCCATTGGTAAGGCGGTCAAGGAACGCGGTATTGCTCAGCGTGTTGTCGGCATTGAAGCAAATCCAGATTCAGCTCAATGGGCCTTAACAAATGGCCTAATCGACGAAGTCGCGGCACAGGTGCCTGACGATGCCGAGCTTGTTGCCCTTTGTGTGCCGAGCGACTTGGTAGCCGAGTGGGTTGTTGCCTTGAGCCAGCACCCAGCGCCCTTGTTCGATGTGGGCAGCGTGAAAGCGCCGATTATTGAGGCCATTGCCGCCAGCCAGCCAGTACCTCCGACCTTTTTGCCCTGTCATCCCATTAGTGGTTCAGAAAGAAGCGGGCCGCAAGCCGCAGATGCAGCCTTGTTCGACGGCTGCACAGTAGTGGTGACACCGCTGCAACATACCGCGGCCCGAGCGGAGCAGGCGTGCAGCGAATTTTGGCAGGCGCTAGGGGCACAGGTGGTGAGCATGCAGCCCGATGCCCACGATGCGGCCTTGGCCGTTACCAGCCATTTGCCTCATCTGCTCGCCTTCGCCTTCATGCAACAAGTAGATGACGCGCATTTGCCGCTGACTGGCGGTGGTTTCCGCGATTTCACTCGCATTGCGGCGGCCAGCCCTGAGCTGTGGTGGCGCATTATGCAGTTAAACCGCAAGGCACTGACTGCGGCCCTAGACGATTATGCTGACAATCTACGCGCCATGGCCGAGGTTATTGAGCAGGGTGATGAGGGCAAGGGCCTGGCGCTGATTCAGGCGGCGGTGGCCAAGCGTCAGCGCGCCCAGCGCCTGCAGGACGAGAGTTAGCAAGGCTAATGAGCAATATCAATAACTCGGCCCCCGTGGTGACTATTGACGGGCCAGGCGGCGCAGGTAAGGGCACGGTTGCTGCAGCTATTGCAGCGGCCAAGTGCTGGCATCTGCTCGACAGCGGCGCGCTGTATCGCATTATTGCTGTTAGCGGTGAGGCGGCAGATATCGCACTAGACGACACCAACTCATTGGTAGCTCTATGCGAACGGCTGCAAATTGTCTTCGCCGCAGAACGGGTGCAGGTCGATGGGCAAGATCTCACCGAAGCCATCCGCACTGAGGAGGCTGGTAGCAGCGCGTCGAAAGTTGCAGCCTTGCCACCGGTGCGCGAAGCCATCCTGACCCTGCAAAAGGGCTTTCGTCGCGCACCGGGATTGGTAGCGGATGGGCGCGATATGGGCACTGTGGTATTTCCTGATGCGCCGGTAAAAATTTTTCTGGACGCGTCGGCGCAGGCCCGCGCTGAAAGGCGCTATAACCAGTTGAAAAACAAAGGTTTGAGTGTTAATTTGCGCGCCCTTCTCGAGCAGATCCAAGAGCGTGATGCACGAGATAGAGAACGTGCAGTAGCGCCGCTCAAACCTGCGCAAGATGCGTTAATCATTGACAGTACCCAGATGACAATCGAAGAGGTAGTGGCAGCGGTTATGACACAGCTTGCCAGCAAGGTTGGGTAACGGATCTGGTGAGAACTGCTGACAGGTATTAATCCTGTTGGTAGTAGCAAAACTCGCCAAGAATTCGGCTTGGAAACAATCTCTGCATTAATTTTAACGAACCAACGGAGAGTTGCGCCGCACGGCAGGCTCACGCAGTCGCTTTGAGCTTCCTCGGCAGACCAAAACTATGAGCGAATCTTTTGCCGACCTTTTTGAAGAAAGCCTAAATACCGTCGAGATGGCACCTGGGTCCATCGTAACCGGCACGGTGGTTGACATAGACGACGACTGGGTTGTCGTACACGCCGGACTGAAGTCCGAAGGGGTTATCCCGAAAAATCAATTCCTCAACGAAGAAGGCGTTTGCGTACTGAACATTGGTGACCAAGTGAAGGTTGCCATGGAAGTAGTAGACGACGGCTTCGGTGAAACCCGCCTATCGCGGGAAAAAGCACGCCGTGCAGAAAGCTGGGAAAAACTCGAAGAAGCCAGCGAACAGGGCGAAGTGGTTATCGGCATCATCAACGGCAAGGTCAAGGGTGGCTTTACTGTGGACGTTAACGACATCCGCGCGTTTTTGCCGGGTTCCTTGGTGGATATCCGCCCATTGCGCGAAACTGCGCATTTGGAAGGCAAGCCGCTTGAATTCAAGGTGATTAAGCTCGACCAGAAGCGTAACAACGTCGTGGTATCACGACGGGCAGTGCTCGAAGAAGAGAACAGCCATGAGCGCGAAGAACTGCTGGCTTCCATGCAGGAAGGCCAAGACGTTAAGGGTATTGTGAAGAACCTGACCGACTACGGTGCCTTCGTAGACCTTGGCGGCGTTGATGGGCTACTGCATATCACCGATATGGCGTGGAAACGTATTCGGCATCCAAGCGAAATGGTCAATGTCGGCGACGAAGTCGACGTGCGCATCCTTAAATTCGATCGCGAGAAAAATCGCGTTAGCCTCGGTATGAAGCAACTGGGTGATGATCCGTGGGCCGATATTGTACGTCGCTACCCAGAGGGTGCCCGGGTTATGGCCACCGTTACCAACCTCACAGACTACGGCTGTTTTGCTGAAATCGAAGAAGGTGTGGAAGGCCTGGTGCACGTTTCTGAAATGGACTGGACCAACAAGAATATTCATCCATCCAAGGTGGTTTCTGTTGGTGACGAAACCGAAGTTATGGTTTTGGACATTGACCAAGAGCGTCGTCGTATCTCGCTTGGTGTTAAGCAGTGTCGTCCGAATCCTTGGGAGTCCTTCAGCATTGCCCACGCCAAGAGCGATACCATCACTGGCACTATTAAGTCGATTACCGATTTCGGTATTTTCATCGGCTTGGAAGGCGGCATTGACGGACTAGTGCACCTGTCGGATATCTCGTGGAACGAGCCCGGCGAAACCGCTGTACGCCGCTATTCCAAGGGCGAGGAAATCGAAACCATTATTCTGTCGGTAGACCCAGAACGTGAGCGTATCTCGCTGGGCATAAAGCAGATGGAGAAAGACCCGTTCTCAGACTATGCGGCAGAGCATGATCGCGGCGATATCATCATCGGCAAGATTATCGAAGTGCAGCCCAAGGAAGCCATTATTGAGCTGGCCGAAGATGTTACTGGCGTGTTGAAGGCTGCGGAAATCAGCATTGATCGCATAGAGGACGCTCGTAACGTCCTTAAAGAAGGCGAGGAAATCGAGGTTAAGATCGTCAACATGGATCGTAAGAACCGCACCATCGGTTTGTCGATCAAGGCGAAGGACATGGAAGAAGAGCGCCAGGCGGTCAAAGATCATCAGAAGCAAGAGAGCGATCGTTCTGGTCCTGCGACCTTGGGCGATCTGATCAAGGCACAGATGAACAAGCCGGAAGACGACTAGGCAGTGCCTAGTCGGGTTTTGATCGATGACGGACTCTAGTATGACCAAGTCTGAGCTGATTGACCGAATGGTCAACGCTCAGGCTCAGGCAAGCGGTTTGCAGCTCACCAACAAAGATGTGGAGTTGGCGGTGAAAACCATGCTGGAGCAAATGTCTGGCACATTAGCCTCCGGCGGGCGAATCGAAGTGCGCGGTTTTGGCAGTTTTTCGCTGCACTATCGCGCACCGCGTATCGGCCGCAATCCGAAGACTGGCGAATCCGTCGGTCTTTCTGGTAAGCATGTACCGCACTTCAAGCCCGGCAAAGAGTTACGCGACCGGGTTAATGCCGCCTTGGAACGCAGTTTGGCTTCCAAGAGCGAATCCTGAAATTTGGTTAGCAGGTATCCCCGGTGACCTTGCTCAAAACTCTATTCTTTATCAGTGTTCTTATACTGGTATTTCTATTTGCCGCGTTGGCGGTCAATCAGCAACAGGTCGCGCTAAGCTTTGTAGGCTGGCAAACACCCTTTACCCTGAGCATATTTTGGTGGCTATTTATGGCCCTGCTGCTGGGTATATTGCTTGGCTGGCTGTACAACCTAGTGCGCCATTTGCCTCTGCGCCTGCAGGTGCGCAAACTGAAAAAGTCCCTTGCCGTCGCCGAGCAGGCCTTAGCGGAAACCTCATCGGTGCCTGCCGTAGAAGCCAAGTCAAAGGGTCGAGACGAAGACTAAGCGTAAGAGTAAGTCCGAGACTGACGTGTTTCGCGACAATATCTGCCACGGCGCTCAGCCAGCGGCCCTGCCTGCAATATGCCTAAGTCGTTATTTTTTTCCTCCCAATCAATGAGGAAAAAGCTATGAACTTTTTAAAAAGGCCAAATGGCCGCCCAACCCTTGCGCACCACAGTCACCAGTCTGAACATAGGGCAGCATGCCTGTGTTTGCTGGCTCTAGCCTTTGCCCTGCTGCTGGCAATAGCACCGCTGGCGCGAGCTGAATCTTAGCAAGCTATTGCGGCAGCCTCGGCGCAGAGCGCTGACGGTGCCCCCCGAAGCGCCTGGGCCAACTGCTCCAGACAAGATCGATCTAAATACCGCCACTGCAGTGCAGCTTGCCGCCGCGCTCAAGGGTGTTGGTGCGGCAAAGGCCCGAGCGATCGTAAAGTACCGCACAGAAATCGGCCCGTTTCGGCACATCGAAGAACTGCAGGAGGTAAAAGGCATTGGGCCGAGTATTGTGGCCCGCAACAAGGTGCGCATTGAGCTAACTCACGCCAAACGCTAGCTGAATATGCTCTACCTTTGTAGTTTGTGTCGTGCCTTGGGGCTGGTAATAATGTGCGGGTACGGCACACAACGGGGAAGTGAAGATGAGCGCAATTTGCAGTCCGATATGCGGGCGGCTTGGCATTGATGCACCGATTTTCGGGTTCGCCCACGACGTCACCACGGTGGCAGCTATAACGAATGCCGGGGGCTTTGGCGTTTACGGAGCAACCCGGCGCTTTCCGCATGAAATTGCCGCCGAGCTGGCGCAGATCCGCCAATTGGCAGGGAACAGGCCCTTCGGTGTCGACTTGGTGTTACCGCCGGGTATGCCCGAGCACAACTCTCGTGCCGCCATAGAAGCAGAAATTCCCGCTGAGCATAGCGAGTTCGTAGCCGAGTTAATTGACCGCTTCAAGGTGCCCGAGGCGACTAAGCCAGGCATGCGAACGCGCTTTATTCGCTCTAAAGAAATCGAACAGGCCCAGTTGCGCGCGGTTATGGAGAGCGATGTCGATATGTTGGCCTGCGGTATCGGTGCGCCTGCAGATGTGGTGGCCGAAGCCAAGAGCCGCGGTAAGACCACGCTGGCATTGATTGGTAGCCCGCACCACGTGGCCAAGGCCATAGCAGCAGGCGTAGAAATTATTGTGGCCCAAGGCTATGACGCTGGTGCTCATACTGGCCCAATTGGCACCTATTCCTTGGTACCACAAATCGTTGATGCGGCGGGCGATATACCCGTACTTGCGGCTGGGGGTGTGGCGACCGGACGACATATTGCAGCGGCCTTAGCCATGGGCGCCCAAGGCGTATGGCTGGGTACCGCGTGGTTGCTCTCACAAGAGCATCAGGGCGATATGCATCCCGCGAATCGCGAAAAACTTATTCGAGCCGGGAGCGCCGATACAGTGATTACTCGCTCTGAAAGCGGCAAACCCTTTCGTCAGGTGCGCACGGCTTGGAGCCAGGCTTGGGAAGCCGACGACGCACCAGCGCCGCTGCAGATGCCCTACCAAGATGTGCTAGTGGGCGACTTGCTTGGTGCCATTGAAGAACACGATGTTGAGCCATTGATTCACTCGGGTGCGGGCCAGAGTATTGCCTACTTCGATAAGGTCAAACCCGTGGCTGAAATCATGCAGGCATTGCTAGACGAAACCGCAGAAGCGTTACAGGCCCAGTCGGGTTTTCTCAGGAGATAGAATAAATTGAGGATGACGTTAGTGAAGTATCATTGGCTAGTCGCAGCTGCCATGGTCTGTTGTATGGCTGGCTGTTCTGGTTTGCAGCTAGATTTGGCGCCAAGTCGTACTGTGGCTCTTTCCGGCGC
>PCCE01000035.1 GCA_002731575.1 Gammaproteobacteria bacterium
AGCCATTTGTTTGGTGCCGGCGGAGGGCGGCGGCTCGCCGAGGACCTAGGCGTGCCGTTGCTAGGACAGTTGCCGCTGGCAATGTCCATTCGTGAGCAAGCAGACGGCGGCCAGCCCACGGTAAAGGCAGAACCGGATTCTGCCATCAGCGGACTGTATCGGGACGCTGCGCGTAACATGGCAGCCCAGCTTTGGGGACGCCAAAGCAGTGCGGCTCAGGCCCCTACCATTTCCATCGTAGATGACTGAAAAAGTAGATGACTAAAAGGTGAAGGTAGATGACTAAACGGCAGACGATAAAAAGGCAGGCGTTATGACTATCAAATCCGATCGCTGGATCGTTGAACAAGCCACAAAGGGCATGATCGAGCCTTTTGAAGCCGGGCAAATTCGCACCAACGAGACTGGCGGCAAAGTGATCTCCTACGGAACATCGAGCTATGGCTACGACGTGCGCTGTGCCAATCAGTTTAAGGTGTTCACCAACATTCACTCGGCGACCGTCGACCCGAAAGCCTTCGACGAGCGCAGCTTTGTGGATGTGCAAGGCGACTACTGCATCATTCCTCCCAACTCCTTTGCCTTGGCAAGCACGGTGGAATATTTTCGTATTCCAGAGGATGTGCTGACGGTATGTTTGGGTAAGTCCACCTACGCGCGCTGCGGCATTATCGTTAACGTCACGCCGCTGGAACCGGAATGGGAAGGCCATGTGACACTGGAGTTTTCCAATACCACCACGCTGCCAGCAAAAATCTACGCCAACGAGGGCGTGGCGCAGATGTTGTTTTTTCAGTCAGATGAGCGCTGCGAGACCACCTACAAAGACCGTGGCGGCAAGTATCAGGGCCAGACCGGGGTAACGCTGCCAAAAACCTAGGACGAGGCTGGGTTACCGAACAATAATTTGACCGCTTGCGGCTTTGTGGTTCGGCGCTACGATAGCGCCGATTTCTACCGGTGCCTCGCCCTGCTCGCGTAGCGCGGCCAAGGTATCGTCGACATCCTCGGCAGCCACAATGAGTAGCATGCCAACGCCACAGTTAAAGGTGGTGAGCATTTCCTGCTCGGAAATGTTGCCAGCCTCCTGCAACCAAGCAAACACGTTAGGGAGCTGCCAGCTATCAAGGTCGATAAGGGCAGCTAGTCCGTCGCGGGTAAAAATTCGCGGAATGTTCTCGTAAAAGCCGCCACCGGTAATATGCACCATGCCGTGTACGTCGACAGTTTCCAGCAGCTTGCGCACTTGCTTAACGTAAATCCGCGTGGGTGCTAGCAGTTCGTCCAGCAAGGTTTCGTCCGGCACCAAGTCGGCTGTTTCCAGTACTTTGCGGATCAGCGAGTAGCCGTTGCTGTGTGGCCCAGAACTGGGCAGGCCAATAATTTTATCGCCCACATCGACCTTGCTGCCGTCGATGATTTTGGCCTTTTCTACCACACCAATTGAAAAGCCAGCGAGGTCGTATTCGCCATCGCCGTAAAACCCCGGCATTTCGGCGGTTTCGCCCCCGGCCAGTGTGCAGCCAGCCAACGAACAGCCGTGAGCAATGCCCTTGATCACCCGCTCGGCGATGTCCACGTCCAGCTTGCCAGTGGCGTAGTAGTCGAGAAACAGGAACGCCTCGGCGCCGACCACGAGCACGTCGTTAACGCACATGGCGACAAGGTCTTGGCCGACCCCATCGTGGCGGTTGTAATCAATGGCCAGTTTCAGTTTCGTGCCGACCCCGTCGGTACCCGTAACCAAAATGGGTTGCCCATAGCCTGTTGGCATTTCGGCCATGGCCGCAAAGCCCCCGAGACCGCCTAGCAGTTCGCTGCGGCGGGTGGCCTTGGCCGCTGGCGCGATGCGCTTAACCAGCTCCGCACCTGCTTCGATGTCAACGCCTGCATCCTTATAGGTCAGCCCACGGGTTGGGCCGTTGGAGTAGTCGCTGGGCGGTTGGGACATGACACGCTCAAGAAATGAAAAGCGCAGTCTACAGGCTCATGGACCCAGACCAAAGCTGTGGTGGCCAATGTGGTCTGCCCTTGCAGTGCGCTGTGCCAGCGTGTTTCGGCTTTTCTGAGGGTCGCCAGTCGCAGCCAAGCCTTGGGTGATTTTGGGAAAATCTACTTCGGCGGCTGGGCCAGTACAAAGCTCAAACTCAGCTCCAACCAGCGCTGCAAGTCCTCGTCCTCTTGCAGACCCAGAGAGTCAACATGCACAAAGCCGGTCATGGGTTTACCGGCAAAGTCCATCGCCCGGCAGTGGGGGTCTGTCAGCGCTTCGTCGTAGCGGTTGATGCCAACGCGCAGCAGCATGCCGGTAATCGGCTCGTCGCCGTCGTTTGGTTCGCGCATGGGTCGAATTTTGTTGCCGGGCTTACTAGCGGAAATGCCGCAGGTCATATGACCGTTAACCATGGTGATTAGCGCCCCAAACATCTTGCGCTCACTGATATCCGCAAAGTCGGCAAGTTCTCGTAATGTTTCGCGTACCCGCTGAGCTAGGCCCTCATCGATGTCCAATCGCTTTCCCTGCCCTGTCGCGTTGCCGAGGCCACGCCTGATGCCGATAATTTTTCCACAGCGCGGACTGTAAGGCACATTCTAAGCGGACAAAAATACTCATATTCAGGTCAACTTCGCTACACTTGCGCGCTGTGACGATGAGAAGATTTATTGCTTATGCCCAACTGGCTTAGCTACCCCCATACCCTACTGCGAGTGTTTTCTATCGCGGCATGTCTGTGGGCTGTCGTCTTTGCTCCTCGGGTGCTGGCTCAGGAGGTGGGTGCAGGGTCTGCCGCTTGGCTGTATCAGGTGGAGCAATATGTACCAGATCAAGGCGCGCCTGCGCGTCTTGCTGCGGCCCAGCGTTCCTTGCTCCGAGTGTTGTCGCGCACCTCTGGGCTGGCCTCGGTGCCCCGCGTTCCCGTCATAGCAGACGCACTGAAAAATCCAGAACGCTACTATTCCAAATACGTTTACTTCGACCCCAGCGATCTAGGCGCCAAGCGCCGCAATCAAATCGACAACGCCAGACAAGTCGGCACTAAGACCCTAGCCTTGCGCTTCGACTTTCAGCCCACCGTCATTAAGCAACTGGCGCGTAACGCCCAGCTACCAACATGGTGGTCGCGTCGCGCCTCAACGTTGGCATGGATGGTGTTGGACGAACCCAGTGGCCGCGCTGTAGTCGATCACGGCACCTTGGCAGTTGGCGGTGCATTAGACTTTGCCGCCTACCAACGTGGTCTGCCGGTGCTGCTGCCGCTTATGGATCTGCAAGACAGTGTGCAGGTTAACGCCGGTGTGATTTGGGGTAAGTTCACCGATGTCCTAGACCAAGCCAGCCAGCGCTACAGGGCTGACCAGTATTTGGTTGGACGCTTCAGCGTGCAGGAAATTCTGGGCGAACGGTTTTATACCGGTGAATGGTTGCTGCGCTCAGCCACAGGGGAGTCGTCGCAGTATGTTAGCGGCGCTAACATCGACAATGTGGCCGAGCTTGGGGTGCAGATGGCCACCCAAAGTCTACTCGACCAGCACTTGGTGTTTGCGAAAACCAGCACTAAGCATCAGCTCGTGGTGCAGGGCGTAGATACCCTGCAGGCCTACGCAGATTTGCTCAATTACCTGGGCTCGCTGGAATTTGTCGACGCAGTGGAACTGGCGAGTATGCAGCAGGGGCAGCTAACCTTGCGCATAGACACCATGGCGACAGATCAGCAACTACAGGCGCTGCTTCTCGACGATGGGCGCTTTGCTCGGCCTAGGTTGAGCCCAGACGCTGAACCAGTGTCAGCGCAACTCGCAGAGATTGAATTTTTCGACGACCCCGCGCAGACCCCGCAAATAGACTTTATCTGGCTAGGTGAAATATGAATGCGCTGCCCAACTACTTAAGCATGCTGCGTATCGCCTTGGTCGTACCCATTGCCTGGCTGCTGTGGCAGCAACAGGTGATGAGCGCCTTCTGGCTAATGCTGGTAGCCGCTGGCTCTGATGCCCTAGACGGGTTTTTGGCCCGTCGCTTTGGATGGCAGACGGAGCTGGGTACGCTGCTGGATCCCTTGGCGGACAAATTTCTGGTGGCGGCCATGTATCTGGTGTTCACCTTGCATTCGCTGATACCGGTTTGGCTTGTGGTACTTATCCTAACTCGGGATTTTCTGATCTTGCTCGGTGTTGGCGTATACCGTGGGGTGTTCGGCGACATCACAGTGAACCCCAGTCTGCTCAGCAAGACCAACACAGCAGTGCAAATTGTGGTGGTACTGCTGCTTATGGTGAGCCAAATGCCCGTGGGCGCGCTTGGCGCTGATTTGCTTGCACTGTTGCAGCAGTTCGGTTTTCCCCTGCTGGCTGCCCTGTGCATTGCCTCAGGCTGCCATTATTTGTTCTATTGGGGACGGCATTCTTGGCGGCGGCTGCGCGGCCAGCAGGGCGTAGAAAGTGACGGCAGGGCAGAGCAGGGCGACTCTTGAACGGCCAGACTATCTTTCCCATCGATGCACCCCATCAGCCGAGTTTTGACAATTTCGTGGTCGGCCCCAACCAAGAGCTATGCGCTGGCTTAAGCTCTTGGCCTCGGGGCTTCAGTGGCTTTTGGCTCTGCGGCGAAGATGTCTGCGGCAAGACCCACTTACTGCGAGCCAGCTGTTTAGGCGCTGCGCAGAGCGGGTTTTTACAGGCCTATATTGACTGCCTTGAGCTAGGTGCAAGCGGCTTTGTTGACGCCGTTGGCGACCTGATTGGACGCATTCGACAGGGCGCTGATTTGTCGGTTTGTGTCGCCGTTGACCATGTGGAGGCACTGCGGAGTGAAATAACGGCGGAAGAAATGTTGATGGCGCTGTACAACGTGCTAAACGACAGTGGCGCAGGTGTGTCGCGGCGCTTGCTAGTCGCCCATCGACACAACGCTGGGCAACTGTCCTTCGTCTTGGCGGACCTGAATTCACGGCTCCGTGCTCTGGCCCACTACCAACTGCAACCGCTAAACGACGAAGAAAAGAGCCGCGTTATGACTCGGCGAGCCGAGCAGCGCGGTTATCGATTGGGCGACAATGTGGTCGAGTATTGGCTGCGGCGTGGGCCACGGGGCATCGACCAGCTACTGGCCGATTTAGATCGCCTCGATCAGGCGACGCTGGAACAGCAACGCCTGCTTACGGTTCCCTTGTTAAAGTCGGTGCTTGGCTATTAAGGTTGCTGACGGCATAACCAAGAAGAACACTGCCCTATGACTGAGTCTGCCAGCAGCCCCGACCCGGCCAATATCCCAACAAAGCCTATTGTCATTACCGGTGGCGGTAGCGCAGGTCATGTGATTCCTGCCCTACCCGTCGTAGACCGTCTTTTGGCCAGTGGTTATGTGGTGCATTTTATAGGCACTCGTAGTGGCCTAGAGCAGGGTTATTTGGCTCAGCGTGAGGTGGTTTTTCATGGTATCGCTGCCGGCAAACTGCGGCGCTATTGGTCTTGGCAAAATTTTAGCGACTTGTTCCGCATCGCTTGGGCGGTGTTGGAATCGCTGCGGTTGTTGGCGCGCATTCGACCGAGCGTGCTGTTTTCTAAGGGCGGTTTTGTTTCGCTGCCCCCAGTTGTCGCCGCCTGGTTGCTGCGCATTCCGGTGGTGGCTCACGAATCTGACCTGACGCCGGGGCTGGCTAACCGGCTGAGCCTGCCGTTCATCAAAACCCTTTGTACAAGCTTCAGCGATACCCACTTCGCTGGTTTTAAGGGTCGGCACGTAATCACTGGCACGCCGGTGCGCGACGAACTGTTACGCGGCGACGCGACTGCCGCGCGTCGGCAGTTTGCAATTGGCGACGCTAAAAGGGTACTGCTGGTCACCGGCGGCAGTCTTGGTGCCGAAGGCCTCAACCAAATTATTCGCGACAACATGGCGGCGCTAACGCGGGACTACTTTGTCGTTCACGTTTGTGGTGCCGGTAAAACCGTCGAGCTAGAGCAGCCGGGATATGTGCAGCTGGAATTTGTCGCTGGGGGTTGGGGTGACCTGTTGGCAGCTGCCGATGTGGTGATTTCCAGAGCCGGGGCCAACGCGCTGTTTGAGTGGGTGGCCTTGAGCAAGCCGAATTTGCTGGTGCCGCTGCCTTTGGCAGGCTCCAGAGGCGATCAACTGGCCAACGCAGCCTATGCCCAAGGTCAGGGTTGGAGCGAGGTGGTGGCAGAAAACGAACTCACCGGCCCAAGCCTGCTGGCGGCTCTGCACAAACTAGTGCAAGACGCTTCGGTGTATCGCGAAGCCATGGCAAAGCTGGAAGCGGCAGACGCCGCAGATCGTCTTCTGGGTGAGTTACAGCGTCTTCACGGCGCGAATCCGTCCCTGTCTTGACATCGTGCGGGGCCTTGCCTAACGTGCCGCTCCCCTATAAAAAGCGCCGCATATGGACAAGCCGAACCCCTATAACATCAAAACCTATAACGCCATTGCTGCCGTTGGTCTGGAGCGATTTTCCGCCGGTGACTATCGGGTTGGCCCAGATGTCGAGCAGGCCGATGCGCTCCTGCTGCGCAGCCATAAGTTGGCAGTAGAGGAGTTAACGCCGGGTCTGCGTGCGGTGGCGCGAGCCGGTGCAGGCGTTAACAACGTACCAGTAGACGCCTGTAGTGCGGCGGGTATCGTGGTGTTTAACACGCCGGGTGCGAATGCAAACTCAGTAAAAGAATTGGTACTTACGGCCATGTTGTTGGCCTCCCGAGACGTATTTGGCGGTATCAGCTATGTTCGCTCGCTCGCCCAAGTTACCGATGAGGCTGAGTTGAACAAGCTGGTCGAAGCGGAGAAGAAAAAATTCAAAGGCCGCGAGCTGATCGGCAAAACGTTAGGCGTCGTTGGCTTGGGTGCCATTGGCTCCATGGTAGCCCGCGCAGCCATGGACTTGGGCATGAATGTTCTAGGTTACGATCCCGCACTGTCCGTCGATGCGGCTTGGCGGCTGCCATCGGATGTTGAGCGTATGCAAAACCTGCCCAGCCTATTTGCGCGGGCGGACTATGTCAGTTTGCATGTACCTCAACTGCCCGCCACTGAGGGCATGATTAACGCCGAAGCGCTGCAGGCCTTCAAACCCGGTAGCGTTTTGCTGAACTTTGCCCGGCAGCCCATTGTCGACGCCCAAGCATTGAAAGACTCGCTGGAAAGCGAGCATCTTGGCCGCTATGTGGCCGACTTTCCGGTACCGGGGTTGATCGATCACCCAAGAGTCATGCTCACACCGCACTTGGGTGCTAGCACCGATGAGGCGGAAGAAAATTGCGCGGTGATGGCCGCCAATCAACTGATGCGGTTTTTGCAAACCGGCAGCATTGTTAATTCGGTAAATTTCCCAGCCGTGAGCTTGGAGGCGGTAGACGGCTACCGTGTGGCCATAAGCAACCACAATGTACCCGGCATGTTGGGGCAGATGACGGCGGTGCTGGGCGAGCGCAACATCAACGTAATCGACCTTATTAACAAAAGCCGCGATGACTTGGCTTATAACTTAATCGACTTGTCTGAGGCACCGGATGAAGGTTTGTTGCAGGCCATTCGGGACATCGAAAGCGTGATCGATGTGCGCGTAATCAAGGGCGTCTAATACCGTTTACGGCTCGGCAGGACCAACCACCTTGACGCCACGCCGCGCCTGACGCGCAATAAAACGCATCGGCGCTAGCGCTGCTAGCACCCGTGCGGATACTGGCGGCACCCACCCCATAATATCGCTGGCAATAATGCTGGCTGCCAAGGGCGCAGAACTGGTACCCAGAGAGCCATGTGCGGTACTGATCCAGCGATGCTGTGCCAGCCGCCCTATCACCGGATTTCGATCACTGGAAACACAGCGTGGTGCACGTTTGTAGCTAAGGGTCTGCATGTCGTCCGGACCAATAAAACGTCGATTGCTTTCTATATTGCTGGCCGTAGCTTGCGCTGGCTCCCATGGCCGATACTCGTAGCTGCTGCCAACCACCCATGCTTGGCCGTTGGGAATAGCGTAGCCGTTGCCGACAATCGGCCGAGTGCGGGTATTATTCGGGTGTGCCGAGAAGGGTTGTATCCAGTCCAGTTGGCCCCAGACGCTGCCAACCTCCAAGGGTATGCCAAGTGTGTGGTTGCGGCTGGCGGTACCGCAGGCGATAACCCACGGTTGGCTTTCGTCAGGCTCGGCGGCCATCTCTGAGAATTCGATATTGCTGTGATCCAGTAGGGTCTTACACAGTAGCGGCAGGTCGACGAGGCCTGCGCCGTCAAAGTAGAGGCCGCCCAGCGCTTGGGTGCGTACGCTAGCCAATAGCTCCTCAGGTGTTTGGTAGTGAAGCCAGTCGTCTTCAGCGGCTAAACGACCGGTTCCATAAACCGCCTGGATACGCTTTAGCTTGGTCAGTTCCCGCTCGTTGAGCGCCAACTGCAATGCCCCGGTCGGGCGGAACGACGGGTAGTCTTGATGCATGGCGCGGGCATGATGAAAGGCCCGGGCGCGAAACTCAGCAGCCGCTGTTTGGTCTCCCAGCAAGCGCGCGTGCAGTGCGCTAACCGGCATTTGCGAACCACCGCTGGCCATGCCGTTTGGATCAAAGACGCTGACGCAAATACCCAGTTGGGCCAGTTGGCGAGCAACTGTTGCACCGGCAATGCCTGCCCCGAGCACGCTAACCCGGCGTGGTGGTTGTTCGGCTTGGGGTTTGCCGTTGGCAACGAAATTGCCGAGTAAACTGGTGCGTTTGAAGGGTCGTTGATCGATCTTTGTCATGGCAAAACCCGCAGCATCTAGGTCGCGCCGCACCTGTCCTGCCGAGGTAAAAGTTGCCACTGTAGTGCCTCGGGTACTGAGGCTGGCGATGCGATGGATAACCGAGGCTTGCCACATGGCGGGGGTTTTTGCCGGGGTGAAGCCGTCGAGAAACCATGCGTCTATGGGTTGGCGTTGCCGCGCATGCAGGTCGTCTAAGGCATGGGTTACATCACCATGGAAAACGCTCAGCTGTACCCGGCCATCGTGGAACGAACGGCGGTGCCAGCCACTGAGTAGGGGTGGTGGAGCTGCTGCCAGGGCTTGGGCGGTTGGCGAGTGAGGCTGCAGGGAAGCCACTTTCTGCCAGTCACTGGGTGCCAGCGGATGCGCCTCGACGCTAATAAAATGCAGTATCCGGCTGCTTGCGCGAAGCAGCTCGTCGGCGCAAACGATAAAGTTTAGGCCCGTGCCGAAGCCTAACTCGGCAACGGTCAAATAGGCTGACGCTGCATTGGCTCTGGCCACGATTTTGCTCGGCTGCAAGAACACGCGCTGCACTTCCTCCGCGCCATCGGCGCTGAAGTAGATGTCGTCAAACGCTGCTGATACAGGCTGGCCGTCCTGCCAATGCAGTTGGGCCGGTGCGATAGACTCTTTATACTCACGCATGTGGCCGATGTTGCTTAGTCTGCCGATCCGTCGCCGGTGGCGACAGCCCGGCTGGTGTCGGTAATCCAGCCGCTCCACGAATCAGCGTACAGGGCGGGTTCGGCTAGGCCCGCAACGCGCATGGCCAAAATATTGTGCGTAGCGGTTACCCCAGAGCCGCAGTAGCACACGGTATGCGCCGTTGTGATGCTGGCGAAGCGTTCGCGCAGCTGGGCTGGGGTTTTGAACAAACCTTCTGCTCCGAGGTTTTCGCTGCAGGGTAAACAGACCGCATGAGGGATATGCCCGGCTACCGGATCAATGGGTTCTTGCTCGCCGCGAAAGCGCTCCTGACTGCGCGCATCGACCAAGGTGTGTTCGGTGCTTTGCAGGTTTTGCAGCACCTCGTCTACCTGCCAAAGACGGGTTAGGGCTGGCTGCGGCTGGTAATCACTGGTGCTGACTGGGGCGGCATTACCGCTTTGCAAAGGCTGTTGCCACTGCGCCAGACCGCCGTCGAGCACTGCGCTGGCCTCGTGGCCTAACCAGCGAAACATCCACCATGCTCTGGCGGCCATTTGCCCACCGGCATCGTCATAGACCACGACCTGTTCCTCAGGCTGCAAACCCCAGCGCTGTACTTGGCCCAACCACTGTTCAAAGGGTGGCAGGGGATGACGGCCTTGGGTGTTCGGTGCATCTGCAAGCTGAGCATCTAAGTCAGCCTGCAGTGCGCCTTGGATATGTCCGGCGCGAAATAGCAGGCCGCCCTGTTCGGGGGCGCCCAGTCTGGCGCGGCAGTCGAAAATACGCAGAGGCGCCTGCTGTGCTACTAACTGAGCCAGTTCGCTGGCGCTGATCAAAGTTGTATAGGTCTGTGTCATGTAATTGCTCTTTTCAAACAACCCAAGCCTTGGGACTACATACGCTCCGCGACGCCGATGCCCAGCAGACTCAGGCCGTTTGCCAGCACGTCGCCTGTTTGCTTGGTCAGTGCAAGGCGGCGGGTTTTGACCTCGTCTTCGCTGTTGAGAATTGGGCACTGTTCATAGAACTGGGTGAAGCGTCCGGCCAATTCATAAAGGTAGGCACACAGTTGATGCGGGTAACCTTCTTCAGCCACTTGCTCGAGCAGGTCTTGATAGCCAGCAATGACCACAGCCAGCCGTCGTTCAGGTTCGTCAACGCTAACAACCTGTGTCGGCAAGGTCGCGGGGTTAATGCCGCCGCGAGTAAAAATGCTGCGAGCGCGGCTGTAGGCGTATAGCAAATAGGGCGCAGTGTTACCATCGAAGCTGAGCATTTGATCCCAGTCGAAAACGTAGTCGCTGGTGCGGTTTTTCGACAGGTCCGCATACTTTACTGCGCCGATGCCAATGGTCTGCGCCAAGCGCGCCAGTTCAGCATCATCGATATCGGGGTTCTTGCTCTGTACTTGTCGATCTTGCAGCAGCTGTCCGGCGCGGCTCATGGCCTCGTCTAGCAGGTCCGATAATTTCACCAGCGCCCCCTGCCGGGTTTTGAAGGGCTTGTTGTCCTTGCCTAGCATGGTGCCAAAGGGCATATGCACCAGTTCCACTGCAGGGTTGCTAATGCCCGCGGCTGCGGCTACCGCGAACACCTGCTTGAAGTGCAGGGCTTGTCTGGCGTCCACAAAATACAGTACGCGGTCGGCCTTAAAGTCGCCGATGCGTCTGCGTAGGCAAGCCAGATCCGAGGTGGAGTAAAGGAAGCCGCCATCGGATTTCTGCACAATAACGGGCAGGGCTTCGCCGCTTTTACTCTTGAATTCGTCTAAAAAAACACACTGAGCGCCATCAGACTCGGTGAGCAAGTTCTGGGCGGCAAGGTGGTCTACCGTGTTCTTCAGGTCGTCGTTATAGGAGCTCTCGCCGTCCATATTTTGGTCTGTGAGGTCGATACCCAGACGGTCGTAAAGCTCTTGGCAGTGCGACATGGAAATGTCGATGAACTTCTGCCACTGCTGCAGCATGCTCGGCTCGCCAGATTGCAGTGCGACTACCGCTTGGCGGCTGCGCTGCTGAAATGCCTCGTCTTCATCAAAACGCTGTTTGGCTTGGCGGTAAAAATTTTCCAGATCCGACAGTGAGCCTGATGCGGCACCCTGATCGGCCATATAGGTGAGCAGCATGCCAAACTGGGTGCCCCAGTCGCCGACATGATTTTGGCGGATCACCCTGTGGCCGAGGCTTTCCAGCACCCGGGCGATGCAGTCGCCGATAATCGTGCTGCGCAGGTGACCAACATGCATTTCCTTGGCCAGATTTGGGCCGGAGTAATCGACCACAACGCACTGTGGGTTGTCAGTATGGGCAGGCGTGGTACTGGCCTGAGCAATAAACTCCGGCGCAAGGGTGATGTTGATAAACCCCGGGCCAGCAATGGCAAGCTCTTTGGCGATACCCTGTAAATCCAGCGTATCAATGACCTGTTGCGCAACGTCCCGAGGGTTTTTGCCCGCACGCTTCGCAGCAGCCATGACGCCATTGGCTTGGTAGTCACCGAACTCTGGTCGGCTGGCTGCCTGCAATAGGGCTTGGCCTTCTAGGCCTAGGGCCGTAAACGCCGCCTCGATACGCTCGCTGAGTAATGAGCGAATGTGCATTTTAGCTTTCCAGAACGGTGACTCGGTCGGCCTGTACGCCCTTATCGTGCTCAACCACGACGAAAGAAACTGCTTGTCCGTCGCGTAGGTTACCGCGTTGGCCTTCACCTTGGGGCACGACGCAGCGCTGATGGACGAAGATCTCTTCGCCGGATTCGCGCACGATAAAGCCGTACCCCTTGGTGCGGTTAAACCACTTCACGCTGCCACGCTCGGCATCCGCTGGAGCTGGCTCGGGTACTGGGTCTGGTGCGCGCTCTTGCTCTGGTGCCTTGGCCGCTGCCGCTGGCTTGGCTTCGCGCTCACTGCGACGCTCGCCGCCATCAGCGTTCTTCGGGCCACGCCGCTCACCGCGAGGCTTACCATCGCGTGATTGCTGACGTCCTCGGCCATTGTCTTCGCCGTTTCTGGGTTTCTTGCGTTCGTTATTCGCTTCTTTGCTGCGCTCACTGCGCTGGTCACTTCTTTGATCG
>PCCE01000036.1 GCA_002731575.1 Gammaproteobacteria bacterium
AATTGAAGTCTTACACCAGTGGGAACTGATTTGGAAAATGAGACACACCACACTTAGTATAGGTGTATTGGGGGTGAGAAATATATGCCACTTTACCCACCGCCTGAGTCTCCGTTGATAAAAACGTGAGCAATTTCAGGGGCTTGTGAAGCTTTAAAAGTAAAAAATGGTGGCCAGAGACAGAATCGAACTGTCGACACAAGGATTTTCAATCCTTTGCTCTACCAACTGAGCTATCTGGCCGTGGGGATCATTTCGCTTTAGGACGACCCTTAGCGAGGCGCGTATTAAAGCGATGTGGCCGCTCAGCGTCAACCGTGCTGTGGCGGTTGGTAGCCTGCGGGCAAGTCGGTGCTCTGGTTGGCGAAGTAGCGCCACATTTGTTCCACAAGGTACTTGCGTGTTTCAGGCTCAATAAGGCTTAGGTGTTTTTCGTTGATCAGCATGGTCTGCAGCTCCTGCCACTCTTGCCATGCCTGGGCGGAAACCTCGTTAAAAATCCGCTCTCCCATGGGTCCCGGTAGCGGTGGCTGATCTAAGCCTGTGAGGTCTTGTTGGTAGCGGCTGCAGTGAACGGTTCGGCTCATTGTGGTACTAGCATTCTTTGGGCCTGCGATTGTAGCGCGTTAGGGCCGCCTTGCGGTGGTGCTTGTTATTCCGTCAGCATTTTCAGTGCAGCAGCGGATAGCCCAATGGCTTCTGTGCTGTCTTCGAGTCGATCTACTAATACCCAACGTGTCGTGCTTTCTTGCACGACGGTGGGTTGACGCAGCAGGTCGATATAGATGGGCTGTAGATCCAGATGGAAGTGACTAAAGGTATGACGAAAGCCTTTACCCCAGCGCACGGAATCGACGTTGTCGTCACGTACTCCTTGTTCATGCAGGAAATTTTCCACTGTGGTGGTGTCGCTGCGTTCAGGAGGGTTCCACAGTCCTCCCCAAATACCTGCCTGTGGGCGCTGTTCTAAGAGCACGCCGCCGTTTGCCAAGCGCATGATAAAAAAACGTGCCTGCCGAACGGGTTTTGCCTTTGCAAGTTTTTTGCTTGGCAGCTCACTCACGCGGTTCTCAGCCAGTGCGGCGCAGCGGCTGGCAAGAGGGCAGACCTCACAGTCCGGCTTGCTGCGCACACATAGGGTAGCGCCGAGATCCATAATGCCTTGGGTGTAATCGGCTATGCGCTGGTTAGGTGTGTTGGCGTCGGCGTACTGCCACAACGTGCGGCTAACTGGGGTGCTACTGTAGTGGCCGTCAATGGCGTGGAACCTTGCTAATACTCGTTTGACGTTGCCGTCAAGAATAACGCCTCGCTGCTCCATGGCGATGGCGCGGATAGCGCCAGCAGTAGACGGGCCTATACCGGGTAGCGCTTCAAGCTGTTGCTGCTCGCGCGGTAGCTGGCCATTGTGCCGCTGAACAACTTGCTGTGCAGCTTTGTGCAGATTGCGACCGCGTGCGTAGTAGCCAAGCCCGGTCCACAGGTGCAAGACCTCATCAATCTCGGCGTCGGCCAGATCGCCAACGGTTGGAAAACGCTGCATAAACCGCTGGTAGTAGCCCATAACTGTGAGTACTTGGGTTTGTTGCAGCATGATTTCTGAAACCCAAACCCGATATGGGTTGATGTTGGTTTGCCATGGCAAGTCTTTGCGCCCGTTGCGGTCGAACCAAGCGAGCAGATTTGCGGCGAACCAATCCATCCATCATTCTGGTCTCATCGATTGAACAAATTCAACAGTTGCTTGGCACCTTCTTTCAGGGAGTCAGGCACGTTTTCCTTTAACGCGTCGTGGAGCTTGTCCTTAAGGGTGTCGGGTATTGCATCCTTTATTTTTTCTGTGAGCTGCCGCTGGCCTTCGCGCTTGATCAATTCTTTAGCAATGGGTCCCGCGGCCTTGGCATCAGGCCCGCAGTCAGGCTCAGCAGTCGTGCCCTTGCAATAAAAAGGTAGTGGTAGGTCGGTTAGTCGTGAGCTGAGTCGTATCAGTTGGCCTGCGCTAGCCTGGGCAATGGTCAGTGTGCCCGCTAGGTCCATCTCGCCAGTGCTTTGGGCTAGGGTGCCCTGCATCGCTACCTTTAGGTTGTCGATGTTGGCGTCCACATTGGCTTGCTCGTCTTGTAGCCAAGCGTCCACTTCGAGGCTTTGGTACTCCATAACGTCGGGCCAATCAGCGGCCGGATCGTCTTCGCCGGTTAGGGCGCTAATGGTCGCAAGTGTGGTTCGTAGTTTGCTGATATCTAGGCTGCCCTTGGTAGCAGACATCTTGGCGCTCATTCTGCCGTTGTTGAGGCTCAGCGCTGCCTTGCTCTCGGGCCAGGTTAGAGTGCCTAAATTGAAAGCCGATAACATGCAGTCCATGACACCGTTATAAGCATTCAGCGAGTCGGTTTCTGTTGCGGCGGCGCCGTCAATCGCTTTCAGCGCGCCGGTGCATTGCGCATTTATTGGTGTATCGCCAAGCTGAGATTGGATATTGATTTGGCTTAGCTGCACGTCGGATAGGGTGGCATCGGGGTCGCGTTTTGAGTCCAGCAAGCGGTAGATCATGGTGCCGTCGATGTCGATTGGCGCAGCATCGGCTTTTACTTCGCTTGGCTCGGAGTCTTGTAGCAACACCAGCTGCGCCTGAAACGGCGTTGCCGCGCCCAATGCAAAGTCCTGTAGCGCAAACTGCTGGATTCGGAAGTCTGCGTCCTTAATTCGTACTTCCTGCAAAATGAGGTTAGCAAGCTGCCACTCCTCTGGCGCCTTGGTTAACTCGCCAAGATCCAGTTTGACTCGCAACTTGCCGACATGAATATGGGTTTCGCCGTCGCGCATTTTAATGTTGCTTGCAGCAAGGCCAATGCTGGGAAGAATCTGCCAGTTCAGGTCGCCCTGAATATCTACCTCGTAACCGCTACTAGCGCTGAGCTGGGTGCTGAGGTTAGCCTTGAGTTGCTCCTTGTCACCCAAATAAAAGTACAGCCCAACCGCTGCTGCGATGATGAGTAGTAACAGGATAAAAAAAATTTTCTTCAACATGGCGGTCTCGTGTCTGTGTCAGCCTCGAGAGGCGCTGACGGGGATTCAAGTTTCAACAGACAATCTAAGGCGTTCGCTACCGTGCAGCAACGAAGTGCAGGAGATGCCGTTCACAGTTCTCGCACGTCGATCCTTAAGAGATTGTATTACACTTGGTTTAAGGAACGTGCCATAACGCCAGTGCGTGGTTTGTTCGTGACATGTTCGTTATCCGCCTTCATTGACGCAGGCAAAAGGAGTGGTTTATGGCCGTTGATACCTTCGACCCCCAGCAATTTGACCCTTCTCGACAATCCCAGAGCCTCGATGCAGGACTAGTTGCGGATGCACTGCATGCGGCCCGCGATCAAGTAAGTGGTGCACCGGAGGTATCTTTGTCTGCAGAGCAAGTGTCAGGGCTTGCAGCACTGGTTGTTCATGCTGGCTGGTCGGCTGCTGCCGCCGACTTGCCCGCCGATGATGTGACGGCCTTGATTCGTTTATTCACCCTAGGCGAAAGCCAATTTTCCAGTTGGCAGGCCGGATCAAAGTCAGCGGTGATAAAGCTGGTGCGGGTACTCAAACAGCGCGGCGAAATGCCCGCCGAACTGAACGCGTGGATCAAGGCCAACACGAGTAATCGCTTCCTGCCCCATGGCGATTTAATGGATCGACTCTAGCCGCCCTGATTAACAAGTCTAGGTTTCTGCAATCCTGCGTAAAGGCAGCTAAACTGCGCCCAGCTCGTCGGTCGTCTTGGTTACTTTGATAGGCGAGCAAGCCAATTTCAGAATTTTTTAGAAGGAAGAGAGAACAACGTGCGTCAGGCTGCCATTAATCGGGATACCACCGAAACCCAAATCAAGCTCAGCATTAACCTAGACGGCAATGGCACCAGCCACTTCAACACCGGCCTGCCTTTCTTTGACCACATGCTTACTCAGATCGCTCGCCACGGCATGATCGATATACATGTCGAGGCCACTGGCGACTTAGAGGTAGATGCTCACCACATGGTAGAAGACGTAGGTATCGTCCTTGGGCAGGCGTTAAACGAGGCCATTGGTGATAAGAGTGGGCTAACCCGCTATGGCCATGCCTATGTGCCGCTGGATGAGGCGCTGTCGCGCGCCGTGATTGATTTGTCTGGCCGTCCCGGGCTGCATTATCGGGTGGACTACACCCGTGCTCGCGTGGGCGATTTCGACGTAGACCTGTTACGCGAATTTTTTCAGGGCTTGGTAAACCACGCCATGATGACCGTGCATCTAGATAACCTGTTAGGCGATAACGCTCACCATCAGGCAGAAACCTTGTTCAAGGCCTTTGGTCGGGCGCTGCGTATGGCAGTTGCCGAGGATCCACGCATGAGTGGCATCGTGCCTTCTACTAAGGGCAGCTTGTAGGTGCTGTTGATTCCGGCCATTGACCTGAAAGACGGTCAGTGTGTGCGACTGCGTCAGGGGCGCATGGACGATTCGACAATTTTCTCCAATGACCCCGTTGCCATGGCCGCCCACTGGAAGGCGCAGGGGGCGCGACGTTTGCATATTGTGGACTTAGACGGCGCTTTCGCTGGGGTTCCGCGCAACGGCGAGCTTATTCGCGACATGGTGGCGGTAATGGGCGATGTGCCTGTACAAGTTGGCGGCGGCATCCGCAGCGAAGAAATTATTGAGGCCTATTTGGCGGCTGGAGTACAGGGCCTTATCTTGGGCACGAGGGCGGTGAACGAGCCGGATTTTCTCAGCACTATGGCAATCGCGCATCCTCACAAAATCATACTTGGGTTGGATGCTCGCGGCGGCATGGTCGCTACCGAGGGGTGGGATAAAGACGCTGGCATCAGCGCCCTAGACTTTGTGCAAAATGTTAGAGAGTTGCCGCTGGCGGGGATTGTTTATACCGACATCGACCGCGATGGCATGATGCAGGGCCTCAATGTTGAGGCAACTCTGGGCCTTGCTAAAGCTGCCCAGCTGCCGGTGATCGCGTCCGGCGGAGTCACCGAGCTGGCCGATTTAAAGGCGCTCAAGGCGGCTTTTGCTGCGACGCCAGAGCTGCTGTTTGGTGCCATAACCGGACGTGCCATTTACGAAGGCACGCTAGATGTCGCTGCCGGTCAGAAGCTGTTAGACGCCTAGGGTTCGAAAATTTTTTAGGCAGTAAGATCGACGTTTATGCTTGGCTTGAGGTCTCCTAGGTTACTGTGCATCAGGCAGGCCAGTTGGCTTCTCCCCCGCACGTTACTCCAGCGCGTTTGCTTCTTTTCCTTCTTCTTTTTCTTTTTGGTCTTCTCCTTGTCGCTCTAGAGCTGCCGCTGCCATGGCGATGATGGCTTGTTCATCGTTTGTGCTTATAACTTGGTCGGGTAGCAGGCCCTCTTGATCAAAGGATCTGCCGGCGGGAGTGAGGTAGCGGGCGCTAGTGATCTTCAAAACGCTGCCGTTGGCGAGCGGTGGTAGCAAGGTTTGCACTGTGCCCTTAGCGAAAGTTTGGCTGCCAATAACGGTAGCCCGGTTATGATCTTGTAGCGCACCTGCAATGATTTCCGCAGCGGATGCGGTGCCAGCGTTGACGATTACTGAAAGTGGTAACACCCTTAGTGGCGTGGCAGAGCTGGCATGGTAGCTGTGTTGCGCAGCTATGCGATTATTTTGGGTCGTCACCACAATTTCTGAATCGAGAAATAAATCGACTGTAGCCACAGCGCAGCCAAGTGTGCCGCCGGGATTGTCGCGAAGATCTAATACCAGTCCTTGCAGTGGTTGATCGCTAAGACCACCTATGGCGTCGTAGATGTCGGTAGCTAAACCGTCATAGCATTGCGCGGCTTGAACATACCCCACTTGGCCGTTGAGTAAACGCGCTTGCAGGTAAGCACCGGTCACCTGCGCTCTGACCAGTGACACTGCAATGATTGAACTCGCCTCATCGATGTCGCTGTTCGCAGAAGTTGTTGTTGCTCGGCGCAATTGCAGTTCGACCCGACTGCCTATCGGTCCGCGCAGCTGGTCTACGAGTTCTGTGAGCAACCACCCTTTAACTGACTGATCATCGACGCTGGTAATGCGATCACCGCCTTGAACTTGCCCAACTGCCGCCGGAGAATCTGGGAACACGCGCAGCACGGTGAAATACCCTTCGCGCAAGCCCACTGCGATGCCTATACCCGCAAATTGGCCTCGGGCATCATCTAGCAGGCGAGCGTAAGCCCTTGGGCTAAGAAGCTCGGAGTATTCGTCAAGGCGGCGAGTCATACCCGTTAACGCCGCCTGTTCCAGTTCGGCTGTGCCAAGCTCGTTGACGTAGTGCTCGCGCAGTTGTTGTTGAGCTTGTCCCACACTGTCGGTCGCTGGCAGGTAGGGTGCCAGCAGTTGATGCAGGACAAGGCCAACTAGGCTGCCAAGACCGATACAAAGACCCATGCCAAGATACAGCGTGCGGCGTCTTAGCAATATTGTGGAAGGTGTTGGGGGGCGTCATCTGGCGAGCCACAGCCTGGGATTTTCCACCACGCCTTTGTTGCGCAACTCAAAGTAGATCCCGGGCTGGTAGCCACCGCCGCTACTGCCAGCGCGGGCTAATACTTCGCCGCCCTCTACCCAATCGCCGGGATTTTTCAGCAGCGCATCGGCGTGACCGTAGAGGGTCATATAGCCGTCGCCATGGTCGACAATGGTGATCAGTCCGAAACCGCGTAGCCAATCGCTGAACACCACTTGGCCGCGGAACACCGCAGTAACCGCGTCGCCAACAGAGCCTGCCAGATCGACGCCACGCCAGCGCAGATTCGTTCCGTCGCGGTTATCGTTAAATCGATGTCGGGTTTCTCCCCTTAATGGCCGGGGCAGTTTGCCCTTGGCCGCGGCAAAGGCCTTACCGTCGAGTGCGGACACCTGACTGCGTAATTCATTCACTAGTTTCCGTAGCCGCTCGCTGTCCGCTAGTAAGGCTGCTTGTTGATCGTTCTTGGACAGTCGCTCTTGGGCCAACGCCTGAAACGCTTGGCGGCGTTCTTGACGTTGGGCCTGCAGTGCCGTGCTCTGCTCCGCCAGTGTGGCGGCACGGGCGGTTTGCTCTTGTAGTCGGGATTGCAGCGCTGCGCTGATTATTGTCAGTTGGGCTAAATTGGCTTTGTAACGCTGCATCGACTGCAGCCGCTGCGCACTAAAATAACCGTGATAGCGCATCAGCCGCTCAGCTTCGGCACTGGAGCGTTGATCGAGTAGTTGTTTAACAAAGTCGTCACCACTAAGTCGATAGGCGGCCTGCAGGTGGGCAACGATAGCCGTACGTTGCTCGTTGCTGCGACTTTGCAGCTGTTGTTCTTCCTGCCGCAGCGTATCCACTTCAGTGCGTACTGCTGCTAGCTCCACGGCAGAGGTCTGACTCTCGGCAATTAGGCGATTAATCGCTTGGTCTTGGGACTTTATCTGCTGTTCGATTTCGGCGCTGCGCTGTTCGGCCTTGGTGAACCAGCGTTCTAGGGCATTGAGCTCCTCTACTACGGCAGCCAAGGCACTTTCCGCCTCTGCCCCGCCGTCTGTTTGTGCCGCTGCTGTGCTGGCTACACCGGCGCATGTCAGCGCTAGAGCGAGGCCTAAAAGCAAGTGCCAGCGCAGCTTTGTCATGCTTAGGCGGAGCGGATCAAAGTTTGTCCGGTCATCTGGGGCGGTGTCTCCATCTGCATGAGATCCAATAGGGTTGGTGCCACATCGCGGAGACTACCACCGGGTCGCAGGGTTAGGTCTTGGCCGCCGACATAGACCAGCGGCACCAGATTACTGGTATGCGCCGTATGCTCTTGCGCACTGTTGGCATCACGCATTTGCTCGACGTTGCCGTGGTCGGCGGTCACCAGCATATGCCCCTGTACGCTTTCGATCGCTTGCTCTAACCGCCTAAGACATTCGTCCAATGTTTCTACTGCCTTGATTGCTGGCCCCAGCTTGCCCGTGTGGCCAACCATGTCGCCGTTGGCGTAGTTACAAACAATGGTGTCGAAGTTACCGCCTTGAATAGCCTGCACCAGTTCGTCGGTAACTTTCTTGGCACTCATCTCAGGCTGTAGGTCGTAGGTCGCCACGTTAGGAGAGGGAATCAGAACACGTTTCTCGCCGTCAAAAGGCGCTTCTCTGCCGCCTGAAAAGAAGAAGGTCACATGGGCATATTTTTCTGTTTCGGCAATTCGCAGCTGGCGCTTGGCATTGTTCTGCAAGTATTCCCCCAGAGTATTGTGCAGTTCCTCCGGCGCAAAAGCGCAAGGTAGATTGATATCGTCAGCATACCTGGTAAGCGTAGTGAAGTTCGCCGGAGCGGTGAATGAGCGACGCTCGAAACCGGTGAAGTCTGGCTGGCTCATCGCGCGGGTGAGCTGGCGGGCTCGATCCGCTCGGAAGTTCATGAATACGATGCTGTCATTGGCAGCAATGCCGCTAGGCGGCTGTTGGGCGTCATGTAAGGCCGTTGGCTGTACAAACTCGTCGTTCTCGTCGCGGTCATAGGCAGCTTGTAGGGCTGCGCTGGCACTTTCGGCGTGAAACGGCGCTTCGCCGCGCGCCAGCAGGTTATAGGCTCGGGCTTGGCGGTCCCAGTTGTTATCCCGGTCCATGGCGTAATAGCGACCGCATAGGCTTAGCACTCGGCCACACCCTAGTTCGGCGAACAGCGCCTCTGCTGCCAGCAGTGATGGCATGGCACTGCGCGGTGGCGTGTCGCGTCCGTCAAGAAAGGCATGCAGATAGACCTTGCTCAGACCCGCATCTGCAGCCGCACGAATTAGCGCGAATATCTGCTCCTCATGACTGTGGACCCCACCCGGCGACAGCAGTCCCATAACGTGCAGCGCGCTGTTGTTGCTGGCAGTGCTCGCAAAAATGTTTGTGAATGCTGGATTTGTGGCGAACTCACCGGTTTCCACTGCCTTGTTGATGCGGGTGAAATCTTGGTAGACCACACGACCAGAGCCGAGATTCATATGCCCTACCTCGGAGTTGCCCATTTGTCCTGAGGGTAGACCAACGTCCAAGCCGGACCCGGAGATAAGGGTATGCGGTCGCTGGGCGAGGAATCGGTCCCAAGTGGGCGTGTTCGCCAATGCGATGGCGTTGTGGTCGACTTCCAAGCTGTGGCCAAAGCCGTCGAGGATGACTAGCAAGCTGAGGTTGGACATGCAATGAATCCTTTCAGTTAACGCGCCGCAGATTCTAGCAAAAAGCGCAGCGATCTAGGGCGAACTCGGATGAATGTGTATAATCGCGCCTCGTCTATAGGTCGTATATATGGAACAGTTTTTTACGTTTTTGGGTAACCACCCGCTACTGATCGGTACCTTCCTGCTGCTAGTGTTTTTGTTTTTTCGCAACGAGTCGGCGCGTGCGGGTGCGACCATTGGCACCCAAGAGCTCGTGCGCTTGGTAAACAAAGAAGGCGCCATCGTACTTGACGTGCGCGAGCGCGGTGAGTTTATGGAGGGGCATATAGTAGATGCGGTCAACATACCCTATACGGCGCTGGAAACACGCATCGACGAACTTGCGAAACACAAAGAGTCGCCCATCGTGATTGCCTGCAAGATGGGTCAGCATTCAGGGGCTGCAGGTACTTTGCTCCAAAAAAACGGCTTCACCAGCGTGACGCGCCTGACCGGTGGATACTCTGAGTGGCGGGCGCAAAACTTACCGATGGTGAAATCATGACGGATCAAGACGATGCACAGTCCCAGCCCGCGGCAGCGACTGCGGAGCAACAAGTACAGCTACGAATTGAGAAGGTGTATCTTAAAGATGCGTCTTTTGAGTCGCCAAGGGCGCCGGAGGTTTTTACGCGCCAATGGCAGCCGAATCTTTCTGTGGACATCAACACACGGGCGACTGCGCTAGCCGACGACCGCCATGAGGTGGTGCTGTCGGTAACCGTGCGGGCCAATGTGGAAGACGACGGCTTGGGTTTTCTGGTCGAAGTGCAGCAGGGTGGCATCTTCCATATCAAGAACGCAGACCCCGCCCAGCTTAGTCAGATACTGGGTATCGCTTGTCCGAACACACTTTTCCCTTACGCGCGCGAGAGCTTGGACAGTTTAGTGGTTAAGGGTGGTTTCCCGCCGATTCAACTGGCCCAAGTTAATTTCGAGGCCCTTTTTGTGCAGGCCCTTCAGCAGCAGCAAGAGCAGCAACAAAAAGAGCAAGACGCGCAAGGCGCGAACAGTACGCCAACCACGCACTAGTGCGCTGTGGCGTTACAGTACGCCGTCGTAGCCGCGCTGCCGCCACGCTTCATAGAGGGTAATTGCTACGGAGTTGGCGAGATTAATACTGCGCGTGGGTGCCTGCATGGGTATGCGCAGTTTGCGCTCTGTTGGCCAACGCGCCAACACGTCGTCCGGTAGGCCCCGAGTTTCTGGTCCATAAAGCAAAACGTCGTCTGGCCGAAAGCTAATTTCTGCAAAATTGC
>PCCE01000037.1 GCA_002731575.1 Gammaproteobacteria bacterium
CGAGCATTAGCGCGCTGGCAAGGAGCTTGGCCTGACCGCGGGACACAGAAGACTTCGCGCCTATACCGTCTACCCGGATATCCATATCTGCCCGATGTGGTCCGACATGGGTTGTCGCATAGCGTCGGTCGCGCTCAAAGGAAGCCTCCATTTGCACCACAGCAGATACCTCGTCGCCGTCAAAGCCCGCATTTGAGTAACCCAGCTCAGCTCCGAGACCCGAAGCTAGGTGCACTAGTGTGCGCTGAAAGTGATCGTCTAGCTCCGATACAAAACGCTGACGCCAAGCGCTGATCTGACAACCGCTGGTGACTAGGGTATTGACCCAAGGATCGTCTTGGAAAGTGGCGCCAGAATTCTCTTTCAACCAAGCCCCGCGCTGGGATAGGGCTTTGCGGAAGCGACGGGCCATTTCCAAATAGCGTTGTTCCACGTGGAACAAGCCCCAGTCGACAAATTCTCGCCGAATGCCTGGGCCATCTAACACAAGATCTGCGATGCCAGGCAGCAATGCTTGCAGAGGTAGTAATTCAGCAAACCGAGACTGTAACGCTGCATGCTCGCCATCAATGCGCGTTTGGTTCTCGCCTTGGCTAGCCTTGCTTCGTGCCAACACGTGACCTGCACCCGCCCTCACGACATCGCCCCGCACCAGCAGCTGATGTTGTCCACGTCGAATCAGATGTTTTGTTTGGGATGACCGGAAGGACCGGCCGCGTGCCAGCAGAAAAATGGCCTCAAGTATGGCGGTTTTCCCGGCGCCGTTAGCTCCTACAATAAGATTGATCCCCGGCCCGAACTCTATATTTGCTTGAGCGACGTTCCGAAAGTCGGATACGTGCAGGTTGGCAAGATACAAAAGCCTCTCGACTATAGCCTCATGGGCATAACAACATAGACCGCGTCACTGTCATCTGCAGATTCCAGCAGAGCAGAGCTATTTGCATCGCTAACGCTCATTTGCACCTGTTCACTATCAAGCACCGATAACACGTCGAGCAAATAACTCACGTTGAAGCCTATTTCCAACTGATCCCCGGAAAACTGCACCGCTACTGTTTCTTCCGCTTCTTCCTGCTCTGGGTTATTTGCTTGGATCGTCAGTGAATGTGGCGATATCGCGAGCCTCACCCCACGATATTTTTCATTCGACAGAATCGAGGCTCGGTGAAACCCTTCTTTAAGCGTGTTCCGATCCCCATGCAGAACCCTTGATGCATCTTTTGGAACCACCTTTTCGTAATCGGGAAACTGACCGTCGACCAGCTTCGTTGTCAGTGTGACACCACCCTTTGTTACCTTTAGGTGGTTACTGCCTAGCTGAATAGAAAGGTCTTCCTCTTCCTCGTCAAGCAGCCGGCCCATTTCAACCACAGCTTTACGCGGCACAATCGCCTGCTTTACCCCTTCGGCTGGACCGCTGGTTTCGCAGGGTTTGCTCGCCATCGCCAGCCTATGGCCGTCTGTGGCAACTGCGCGAATGCTATTGTCGCCGACTTCTAACAACATGCCATTTAGGAAAACGCGAACGTCTTGCTGAGCCATCGCAAAGCTCACCTGATCAATCAATTTACCGATTTGTTTCTGCGGCAAGGTGACAACCACGTCCGAGTCGGCATTTTCAACTTTAGGAAAATCTGCAGCAGGCAGCGTGGCTAGCGTAAACCGGCTACGTCCACTTTTAATCGTCGCCCGTTCACCTTCCACTGAGACCGAGACATCGGCCCCATCTGGCAGCGCTCGCCAGATATCCGCCAACTTACGAGCGGGAATGGTAATTTCACCCGGTTGCTCTACTGGAACCGAACAGCGAGCAATCATCTCTACTTCCAAATCTGTCCCCGTCAAAGAGAGTCCCTCTGCGTCCGCCTGAATCAAAAGATTGGCCAAAACCGGTAGTGTCTGACGTCGTTCGACCACGCCAGTAACCAGCTGCAGGGGTTTGAGAAGCGATTCTCTAGGGATCGTGAATTTCATTTCTTATCAACCTTAAATCTGACTGGCTGCATCTTACCGGTCCACCGCCGGTTTGCGACCGTCCGTTGCTTTCCTTTGCTATTTGAGCCTTGTAGCGCCGCGTTGAATCGCTAGTAGCACAGTCGACTAGGATTAGGTATTTTAACTAGCCGCTGAGAAGTTTTGTTAGATTGCGATAGTCTTCAGCTATGTCGGCACTGGACACTCGCAATTCTGCAACTTTACGGCAAGCGTGCAATACCGTTGTGTGGTCCCGGCCACCGAAAGCATCACCGATTTCCGGCAACGAGTGGTTGGTCAACTCCTTAGCAATCGCCATGGCCAACTGCCTAGGTCTCGCGATAGTGCGACTACGACGCTTCGATAACAGATCGCTTACCTTGATGTTGTAATATTCGGCAGCCGTCTTCTGAATGTTATCGATCGATATTTGTCGATCTTGTATGGCGAATAAATCTCGCAGCGACCGTTTCACTTGTTCAATAGTAATCCGGCTGCCGGTAAAGCGAGCATTAGCAATAACCCGACGCAAAGCGCCTTCCAACTCACGGACATTGGAACGAATCCGCTCGGCAATAAAAAAAGCGACCTCTTGGTCCAGCGGTACCGCCTCTGCTTCAGCTTTCTTCATTAGAATCGCAACCCGAGTTTCAAGCTCCGGCGCCTCAACTTCTACCGTTAAACCCCAAACAAAACGCGATTTGAGCCGATCTTCCAAGCCATCGATTTCGCGCGGGTACTTATCGCTGGTAAGTATCATTTGCTGACCCCGCTCCAAGAGCGAGTTGAACAAATGGAAGAACTCTTCTTGCGATCTAATTTTTTTTGCGAAGAATTGAATATCATCGATTAGCAAGGCATCTACCGAGCGATAAAATTCCATAAAGTCTTGCATGGTGCCGGTTTGCAAAGCTTTCACCATATCTTGCACGAAGCGCTGAGAATGTAAGTACATTACGCGTGCGTCCGGCTTGTGCCGCAGTATTTCGTTTCCCACAGCTTGCATCAGATGGGTTTTGCCCAAGCCCACGCCGCCGTACATAAGAAGAGGGTTGTAACTTTGCCCAGCGTTGTCAGCAACCTGTGAAGCGGCCGCCTTAGCGATCTCGTTAGACTTGCCTTCAACAAAGGAATCAAAGGTGAATTCCCTGTTTAAGTTATGGGTGGGCCTAGCTGGGTTCCTGCTCTGCTTGGGTTTTTGTTTGGGTTCCGCCCGCAGTGGCTGTGCTTCGCGCATACCGCCAACGCTAAGCATAACTGTGTGCTGCTCGGCCAAACCTGCAAAGTAATCACTTATCTTAGCCAGGTAGGCATGACGCACTTTCTCTTCAACATAGATATTTGGTGCCAGCAAAGTCAGCTTTCCATTGCTGAAATCCGCCTGCAATGGCCGCAAATAGGTCTCGAATTGATCCCCGCTGGTCTCGCTTTGGAGTTGACCCAAGCATTCCTGCCAAGCTGCGTCGTTTAAATTCGCGCCTGTCGTTCTAGCATCTGCCATTCTTGCGTCACCCTCTTTCGCGCTTCCCAACTTCGCGTCACCCTCTCTTGTGCTTCCTGCTTTCGCGTCACTCACTTATCGTTGCCTCGTAGCGGATGGTTATCGTTCAGCCGCTCATTTTTTCTGGACGCTGTTTCTAGACCAAGACTTACGCTTGGACAGCCAAGATTCTATGCCTATGTTTCCACCTGACGCTATGACATACCGATTTAATTTTTACTTTATTTTACATACCGCGAAAAATCAGCAGCTTAGCTGCGCATCTTTACCGACAGCTTAGCGGCCTGGCCATTGTTAATTGTGTGCAAAAATCTGCACAACCTGTGGATAACTTTAACAAGCCCAGTTATCCCAAAAGTATTCCGAGCTAAAGCAAGGGTTGTGCACATGCAGTGAGCCTCAACAACCTCACTATTTCTAAGCGCTTTGTCACCTTACTCACAGCGCCAAAGGCGCCTAACAAACAACAACAAACTTATATATATAAAGGTATTAGTTTGACAGGCTTCATCTGTGTTCATAGAATCGCCGCCCGCGGTAAATACCGAAGGAAATACGTTTCTGGAGGTAGCCAAACTTCATTAGCACAATGTGCTATTAGCATACGAGTCAGCCATGAAAAGAACGTTTCAACCAAGCAATCTAAAGCGCAAGCGTACCCATGGATTCCGCGCCCGCATGGCTACCAAGGCTGGGCGTCAGGTGCTTAATGCACGAAGAGCCAAAGGGCGCAAACGTTTAACGGTCTAAGCAGCTATTTCAGGCGCGAAGTTTCCTCGTAGCGCGCGTCTCTTAAAGACCGAGCAATATTCCAATGTCTTTAAAAAAGGCCGCTTCATACGCAGAGATGGTAGCGTGCGGGTACGCTACGCTATGAATCGTTCGGCCACCCCTCGACTAGGGGTTATCGTTCCAAAGAAAGGTAACCGCCTGGCCGTGCGTCGCAACCGCCTAAAACGCATTACCCGTGATTGTTTCAGAAGGCACCAGATCAACCTGCCCGCTATCGACATTATTGTGCATATCACCGCTGCAGTGGACGATCTCAAGCTACATCGCCTTTTAGAACAGGTATTCGGCGAATTGAAACAAAATGCATAGCCCCGCAAGAGCAGAAAGCTACAGCCAAACGGTGCGAACCACATGACATGCTGCAGGACTGAGAAATAAACCATGCGCCTCGCTCTTGATGTCGAAAAGTTAATGACTTCGACTAACCGTTTCATACTTGCGGCTTTGATGGTGCTACTGCGCGCTTATCAGATTATCATTAGCCCGCTCAGCCAACCGCGGTGCCGTTACCAGCCGACTTGTTCGGAATACGCTAAGCAGGCACTAGAATTCCATGGCATCAGCAAGGGGTTGATCTTGAGCATGCGTCGTCTTGGCCGCTGTAACCCGTTTAGTAAGGGCGGCGTGGATTTGGTGCCAAGACCGCACGGCCCAGACGATTCGCAAGTTAATAACAAATAATAGATAGGAAACGAATCGATGTTACCCCGGGAAATTCAAAGAATCGTGCTATTGATCGGTATGGCTGCTACCGGGTACTTGCTGATTCTGGCCTGGAACAACGACATGGAGGCGGCCAAGATTCCAACGGTCTACAGTGACGCCCCATTGACCAGTGCAAATCAGCAGACCGCTGCTGTACAGGAAGCGCAGCAGCCGATCGCAGATGATTTTGCGCCGTTAGAGACTGATATCCCCCCTGCACCGGTGACAAACACGCCCGGGGCTACAATTGATGCGAACAAAGTCGGCAACTCAGGACGTTTGGTCAAAGTAGAGACTCCGGCCCTACAGGTTTGGATAGATCTGCTGGGAGGTGACATAGTCCGCGTGCAGCTGCCGACCTATCCAATTTCCTTAGATCAGGCAGAAACACCATTCCTGCTGATGGATCAAAGTAATCGGCACACCTATGTAGCGCAGAGCGCCTTGATAGGCGCTGAAGGAATCGATCGTAGCGGGTCCCGAGCGCTATTCAGCGCGCCTAACGCCAATATGCGTTTCGATAACGGCGGCGACCTAGTGTTACGTGCCACAGTCGATGGCGCACAAGTGACGAAAACGTTTTCTTTTGGCGCAGACAGCCATTTGATTGACATTGAGTATCAGGTAACCAACCTGAGCCAACAGCCAAAGACCATGCGTCTGCTGACCCAGTTAAAGCGCGATCGCATGCTGCCCCCTACCGACGAAACCGTGCCTTTAGCACCTTCACCTTATTTGGGCGGCGCTTTAACAACGGCAGAAAACAATTACGAAAAAGTAGATTTTGACGACGTTGATGAGGGCAGTTTTCAAGCAACAACCGTTGGCGGCTGGATGGCCTTCCTGCAACACTATTTTATTACTGCCTGGGTCGCCCCGAAGGATCAGGCCACGGCCTATTTCGCGCGTAAAACCTCCGACAGCTTTTACCTATTTGGTTTCACGGGCCAAAACCAAACGATCAGCCCCGGGGCCACAGCCAGTTATAAGGCTGGCTTTTATGCGGGCCCTAAGGATCAGGTGGTACTGGAAAAAATCGCCCCCCATCTGAACCTGACGGTGGATTATGGCTTCCTATGGTGGATCGCCATTCCCTTGTTCAAAGCGCTGACGTTTTTTCATGACATAGTCGGTAACTGGGGAGCGGCGATTATTCTGTTAACCCTGCTTGTCAAAGGCTTGCTTGCAGGTTTTTCTGCCAAGGGCTATCGCTCTATGGCGAATATGCGCCGGGTCGCGCCGGCAATGAAGCGGCTGCAAGAGCGTTATGCGAACGACCGCGAAAAGCTCTCGAAAGAAATGATGGCCCTGTATCAAAAGGAGGGGGCAAACCCCTTAGGCAGCTGTTTGCCAATGCTGTTACCAATGCCAGTGTTTTTGGCCCTCTACTGGGTTCTTTTGGAGTCGGTAGAGCTGCGCCAGGCGCCGTTTATATTTTGGATAAACGACCTGGCGGCAATGGATCCATACTTCATACTGCCCCTATTGATGGGGGCAAGTACCTACCTGATGCAGGCGCTTAATCCGCAGGTCGGAGACCCTATGCAGGTGCGCATGATGAAGCTTATGCCAATCATGTTTACTGTGCTGTTTTTGTTCTTCCCGGCTGGTTTGGTGCTGTATTGGCTGGTTAACAACTTGCTGTCATTGGCGCAACAAACCTATGTGTATCGCAAAGTCGAACAAGAATACGCAACTAAATCAAAGTAGCCCGAGCAGCGGGTAGCGAGCGTCAAAGCGTGACGGCACCAGACACTGACTTGATTTGCGCCATTGCGACGCCGCCAGGAGAAGGTGGCGTTGGCGTTATCCGGCTGTCCGGCCCCGGGGCAAAAAACTTAGCGCAATCTTTCATTCGCAACAAGCTACATTCCCGGCAAGCCCAATACAGCCGCTTCGTAGCGGATGGTGAGGTGCTAGACGATGGCATAGCGCTGTGGTTTCCCGGGCCCAACTCATTTACTGGCGAGGACGTAGTAGAACTGCAGGGTCATGGCGGCCCGATTGTGCAGCAAAATTTGTTGCAGGCTCTCTGTACCAGAGGAGCACGTCTAGCTCGGCCGGGAGAGTTTAGCGAACGCGCCTTCTTGAACGGCAAGCTAGATCTTGTGCAGGCGGAAGCCATAGCCGACCTCATTGCGGCTAAATCCAAATTAGCCGCCAAGGCGGCGCGGTCTTCGCTACAAGGAGTGTTTTCTGCCCAAGTGGCCCAGTTAGCAGCACGCCTGCTAAGCCTGCGGGTGGAGATTGAAGCTGCTATCGATTTTCCCGATGAAGATATCGAAATCCTTCAGCAAGCGGAGGTAGGACAGAAGCTAGCAGGGCTTAGCGAAGATATTCATACCCTGCTGCGTCAAGCAGAGCAGGGCCGCAGACTGAGCCAAGGATTAACCATAGCACTGGTAGGAGAGCCCAATGTGGGTAAATCCAGTTTGCTTAACGCCCTAGCAGGAGAAGAAGCGGCCATTGTTACCGCAATACCGGGTACCACGAGAGACCTGCTAAAGGTAGATGTGGTCATCGATGGCATGCCGCTACGTTTGGTCGATACAGCAGGTTTACGCGAAAGTGACGATGCAGTAGAGCAGATAGGCATTGAACGCGCCCGGCAGCAAATAGACAGCGCCGATCGGGTCGCCGTTGTTCTTGCCGCCACGGATCTAGCAAAGGCAGACGACAAAGCTAACGTGTTGGACAACTGCATAGCTCGGGCTAGGGCCCAACTGGGGACAGCTGCAGACGCCCTAAACGCTAACGCCTTACATATTGTGATCAATAAAATTGACCTACACGAACCAGTCTTACCATTGGTTAAACAGTCCCAAACACAGTTTTCCCTTGTGTCAGCGACCGAACAAAAAGGGTTAAAAGAGTTCGTCGCGGCACTGGTTAACAATCAGTCAGCGGATGCCGAGGTTGCCACCTTTACCGCCAGAACGCGCCATGTGCAGGCGCTAACAAGGGTCGGCAGTTTGCTGCAGCAAGCTCAGCAGGCGTTAGACGATCAAGCTGGCCCAGAATTGGTTGCAGAAGATTGTCAGCTTGCCCATCAAACCCTCGGTGAAATTGTCGGAACCATTAGCCCCGATGAGCTGCTTGGCGAAATTTTCTCGAATTTTTGTATCGGCAAATAATTCCAAACATTCGCCCACTGGTTCTAAGCCTATGCTTTGTCAGTGGTTTTCCAATGGTTTGTCTCTATACTAGCGCGCCCCATTTACTGCGTAGCTAGACTCATGGATTTTCCAGACAGGTTCGATGTCATTGTTATTGGTGGTGGCCATGCGGGAACCGAAGCAGCAGCAGCAGCTGCGCGCATGGGTGCGAAAACACTGTTGCTTACGCAAAACATTGAAACCATTGGCCAGATGTCGTGTAACCCTGCTATTGGCGGTATCGGAAAAAGCCATCTGGTGGCAGAAATTGACGCCCTTGATGGCGTTATGGGTCAGGCCACGGATCAAGCAGGCATTCATTTTCGTGTGCTTAACGCCAGCAAGGGGCCAGCGGTTCGGGCAACCAGAGCGCAAGCGGACCGTGCTTTGTATAAAAACGCTGTGCGTAACATCCTCGAACACCAGCCGAACTTAAGCTTGTTTCAACAGTCAGTTGTAGACCTAGTAGTCGAGGGTGACAAAGTTGTGGGTTGCGAAACCGAAATGGGGCTGGTGTTTCGCGCCCAAAGTGTGGTGCTTACTACCGGTACTTTTTTAGGAGGGCGTATTCATATCGGCCACGAACAGCATCCGGGTGGTCGCGCAGGCGATGCACCGGCGAATGCGCTCGCCGCCAGATTACGGGCGCTGCCGTTTCGAGTTGGTCGGCTGAAAACCGGCACCCCACCACGCATAGACGGGCGTTCTGTAGACTTTTCCGAGTTGGAGCATCAGCCCGGTGATGACCCCCGTCCAGTCATGTCCCAGCTGAGTCGGCGCGATGTGCATCCCCGTCAGGTGCACTGCCATATCACCTACACCAACGAGCAAACACACCAGATTATCCACGACAATCTGGCACAAAGCGCCATGTACAGCGGCAACATTGAAGGCGTAGGCCCGCGCTATTGTCCGAGTATCGAAGACAAAGTCGTGCGCTTTTCAGATAAGCCCAGTCATCAGATCTTTATTGAACCAGAAGGACTCAATACCACGGAGCTTTACCCAAACGGCATATCGACTAGCCTGCCGTTCGCAGTACAGCTGCAGTTTGTCCGCTCCATGGTTGGATTTACCAATGCGCATATTTCGCGCCCGGGTTACGCCATTGAATACGATTACTTTGATCCTCGGGATTTAAAGCACTCCCTCGAAACAAAAGCCCTTGAAGGCCTGTTTTTTGCCGGACAGATTAACGGCACAACGGGTTATGAAGAGGCCGGAGCACAGGGTTTGTTGGCGGGTATCAACGCCGCGTGCCGGGCACAGGGCAAAACCCCCTGGGAGCCGCGCCGCGACGAGGCCTATATTGGGGTAATGGTCGATGACCTCATACATTTGGGTACGACCGAGCCTTACCGCATGTTTACCAGCCGTGCTGAGTTTAGGCTGCGGCTGCGTCAAGATAACGCCGACCAGCGGCTGATGGACCCAGGAGTGGCGCTTGGCCTGATTGGCCCGAAGCGCCAAGAAGTGTACGCGGCCAAGATGCGGGCCCTGCAGCAAACAGCCGCGCAGCTTGCCAAAACCCAAGTTTTTCCAGCCACCGATCTGGCACAGGCCCTCGGCTTGGATCTGCGCCGTGAAACAACACTGCAAGAATGCTTAAAGCGCCCAGAGATCAGCGCTGACGATATCGCTAAAGCGTTACATATGCCGGCGAATGAGGAAGTGGCCTTCAAAGCCCTGCAGCAATTTGAAATTGAAACTAAGTATGCAGGCTACATTAAGCGTCAAGATGAGGAGATCGAGAAGATCCGCCGTCATGAGGGTTTGCGTATCCCCGATGACATCAACTTTACCCAAATCGCCGGGCTGTCTAACGAGTTGCGGCAAAAACTCGATCACCACAAACCGGATTCCTTGGCCAGAGCCGCTCGCATTCCCGGAATGACGCCAGCGGCACTATCCATTTTATTGGTGCACGCCAAGGCCAAAAGCTCGGCGCTGGTATCCTGAACGCGCGCAGCGCAAAGCTCGTTGCTAACGCAGAGGAGCTGGGTGTGGCCCTGAGCGCACCTCAGGGTGATCGGCTTTGCCGCTATGCTGAGCTTATTGAAAAGTGGAACAAGGGTATGAATCTGGTGTCGCGTCAGGACATAGGACGTTTGGACGCGCGGCATCTGCTAGACAGTTTGGCCGCGGTGCCTTGGCTCACGGGAGATAGTGTGTTGGATATTGGTACCGGCCCGGGTTTGCCGGGCATACCTTTGGCCATTGCACGGCCCGATATGACCGTAACACTGTGGGAGCGCATGACCCGGCGAGTGCGCTTTTTGCAGTTAGTGTGTCGAGAATTGGGGTTGACCAACGTAAATGCGAGGGTTTGTGACTTCGAGCGCGAAACTTCGCTCCATAAGACTCACGCGTTTACAAATATCGTGGCGCGAGCGGTGGCGCCAATAGAACAACTATGGCCAATAATGCGCGATCATTTAAGCTCCAATGGCAGGTTGATTGTCTATAGTCGCGTGATTTCTGAGACAGAGAGTGGGGATGAAACCAGTCGCACCCGCGAACTCTGCGAGGTCGATGGTATCGCGGTAGAGCAATTGACTTATTTGGTGCCGGGATTGCAGCAATCCCATCGCCTACAACGCCTATCGGTTGATTCGAGCATCCGCTAGGTGGCCTGAACGGACGTGCCATGAGGGCGCAAACTCAGCCTATGAACCAATTCCATAAAAAACGGTAAAGCAGTGACAAAAGTTATCGCGATAGCGAACCAAAAAGGCGGAGTTGGTAAAACCACTACCAGCGTCAATTTAAGCGCTGCTCTGGCAAGCCTAGGTGTGCGCGTGCTGTTGATTGATCTAGATCCACAAGGAAACGCCACCATGGGCAGCGGCATCGACAAGCGGGAATTGACGGTGAGCATTTACGATTGGCTGATGGCAGATGCGGTTTTGAGCACAGCGCGGAAAAGTACCGTGGGCGGCTACGACTTATTGCCCTCGAATATCGACCTTACCGCTGCCGAAGTGGGCCTTATGCAGGTGCAGGAGCGTGAATTCGTTATCTCTAAGGGCTTAGTGGGCCAAGCTCAAGAATATGATTACGTCATTATTGATTGTCCTCCGTCATTGAATATTTTAACGGTCAACGCCTTGGTTTCTGCCACCGGCGTATTGGTGCCGATGCAATGTGAGTACTATGCGCTGGAGGGACTGTCTGCCTTGCTCGACACCGTCGAAGGAATCAAAGCCAGCGCTAACCCCGGCCTACAAATCGAGGGCTTGGTGCGAACCATGTACGATGCCCGCAACAGCCTAAGTCGCGATGTCTCGCGGCAGCTTATTCAGTACTTCGGCGAAAAAGTGTATCGAACGGTGGTTCCACGCAATGTGCGGTTGGCGGAAGCGCCCAGTCACGGTCTGCCGGTGATGATGTATGATCGCAGCTCTCGGGGCTCACTGGCCTACCAAGCGTTGGCGAATGAAATGCACAAGCGGCATATGGCGCCGCCCAGTGCTTAGTCAGTCAGTACCGAGCGTTCAAATGTCTGCTGTTAAGCAATGGAAATAGCATGAGTAAATCGCGATTAGGTAAGGGTTTGGATGCCCTGCTTTCCTCCACAACGCAGGCCCAGACACCGGCCCAAACCACACAAAGCTCAGTGCAGTCGTCGTCGGCTGCCGCTAGCGGTGGGCTGATGAATATCAACGTATCCGATATCGTGCGTAGTCCCTATCAACCCCGAAGACACTTCGATGAAGCCGCGCTGGCCGAGCTTGCCACCTCAATCACTGCGCAAGGTGTACTGCAGCCGCTAGTTGTTAGATCAAGACCCCAAGGTGGTTTCGAGCTTATTGCGGGAGAGCGTCGCTGGCGCGCGGCGCAACAAGCGGGCCTCAGCCAAGTGCCCGCGCTGCGCAAAGAAGTATCAGACCAAGAAGCCTCAACCATTGCTCTGGTGGAGAATATCCAGCGCGAGGACCTAGGCGCGCTAGAGCAGGCAATTGGACTGGAGCGGCTGCGCAGTGAATTTGAACTGACCCAGCAGCAACTTGCCGACATTGTCGGGAAGTCCCGAGCGGCCATAGCGAACAGTTTGCGTCTGCTAAGCTTGGGCAGCACTGCAAGACGCCTGCTGGAAATTGGTGACATTGAAACAGGCCATGCAAAAGCCCTATTGGGCCTTACCGGCCTACAACAAGATCAAGCTGCGGAGCGAGTTGCCCAAGAGGGACTCTCAGTCCGCGCTATCGAAACCTTGGTGCGCCAATTGCTTGCTGGCGAAACGCCACGTGAAAAAGTCCGCATCCAACCAGATGCAGATGTCCAAACACTGCAGCGCCGCTTAATGGATCATTTGGGGGCAAGTACCCTGATTAAGCAAAAGCGCAACGGCACAGGGGAAGTGATAATTAAGTACGCGAGCCTGGAAGAGCTTGATGGAGTGCTGCGGCGGATTAAACTGCCTGATTGATATTTCGCGTAAATGCAATTGAATGGCGTTGAGCCGATCTCTATACTACGCGCCGCCAAGAGAGTCCAAATGAATACTCAACCCGCGCAAAGTCCATGGACTGTAGTTCGCAAACAGGGCCTTTTAACGGTAGCAGGCTGTATTTTGGTTGGGGTGGGTTGGGGAATAGACCCAGCTACAAGCTTTGTAGTCGGGGGATTGTGTGTTGCTCTGCCAAGCGCTCATTTTGCTTGGGCGAGTGAGCGAACACTCGTCGGATCCAGAATCCTCTCCCAGGGCGTGGTGAAAGTTTTGAGCACAGGCGGCCTCATGGCGTTGTTTCTTGGCTTCGGTGTCGTGCAGGCGCCTTGGTTTTTGCTCGGGATGCTAGCTGGTCAAGCCGCCTACGTATGGACGCTAGCCGAAGCATCTCGGACCGGTGTCACGGCTGAGACTTACGTCGGGACAGAAAGTTATGCAGAAACAGCGTCAAAGACAGCACCGGTGGTGGAAAAGCAGCGGGACAAACAGGATTAGGATGGTAAAACCCAATGAGTAGCGGCACCAAGACCACAGCAGACTACATTCAGCATCACCTGACTAACCTGACCTACGGGCAGCTTCCGGACGGCACTTGGGGCTTCGCCCATAGTGGCGCAGAAGCAGCGCAGATGGGTTTTTGGTCGGTGAACGTTGACTCCATGGCTTGGTCCATTGTGCTCGGCTTAGTGTTTGCCCTGCTATTTCGTGCCGCTGCTGCGTCGGCTACAGCCGGCGTACCCGGAGGTTTGCAGAATTTTGTTGAGATGATCGTGGAATTCATTAACGAAACTACGGACAGCATCTTTCAGCACAAGAACGAAATGATTGCACCACTGGCGATGACGATTTTCGTCTGGGTCTTTTTGATGAACGCAATGGACCTAGTGCCCGTGGATTGGTTGCCGGAACTGGCAGTACTGCTGGGCGTATCGCATATGAAAGTGGTGCCGTCCACAGACCCGAATATCACCATGGCGATGGCGCTCTCGATTTTTGCGCTGATTATTTACTACAGCATAAAGTGCAAGGGTGCGATTGGTTTCCTAAAAGAGCTTACCCTGCATCCTTTCCCCTCAGTATTTGCGATTCCCGTGAACTTTTTGCTGGAATTCGTTTCCCTCATCGCTAAGCCCCTATCCTTGGGTCTGCGACTGTTTGGCAACATGTATGCTGGCGAAATGATCTTTATTCTGATCGCACTGATGTTTGGCGGAGGGATTGGCTTCTTTATTTTCGGTGGTGTGTTGCAGTGGGTTTGGGCGGTTTTCCACGTCTTAGTCATTACACTGCAGGCCTTTATTTTTGCTGTTCTGACGATCGTGTACCTAGCACAGGCCCACGATTCCGAGGAGCACTGATATGCCTTCCTTGAAAGAGGCATTATGCGGCCACGCCGCGATTCTTAACTGTTAGATTGGAGTTGAAATGGAACTTTTGTTTGTTGCCGGTGGTCTTATGATGGGATTGGGCGCGGTTGGCGCTGCGATTGGTGTAGGTGTGTTGGGCGGTAAATTCCTCGAAGGTATTGCCCGCCAACCGGAGCTTCTGCCCATGCTGCGTACCCAACTGTTCATCGTACTGGGTTTGGTCGACGCGGTTCCAATGATTGCCGTAGGTATTGGCCTTTACGTTATCTTCGCGGTAGCTGGTTAAACCCTTTTGGCACCGCGTTGTTTGAACCCGACTGCGAGGTGAGGCTCAAGCAGCGCATGTTTGAAACGAGAGGCTGCTAGGCGGCCGGTGACTGCAGGGCTTACCTATGTTAGGAAATTCTGAGCAGGGTTGGCTCCGCGCTTGAGCAAGCAGCTGCGTGATCGGAAGGTTGCTTAGGCAGAAGAATGCGCAGCGAATGTGCGCAAAGAACAGAAGACCAAGAACGTTAATTTGAAACAGATAAAAAGGGATCAGCGATGAACCTAAATGCCACCCTACTAGGACAAAGCATAACTTTTGTTATCTTCGTCTGGTTCGTCATGAAATATATCTGGCCGATTTTAGGCAGCGCTATGCGCGAGCGGCAGGAAGCCATCGCCGCAGGGTTGCGTGCCTCTGAAGAAGCGGACCAGAAGCTGGCAAGCGCAGCCACCAATGCGGAAAGCGAATTGGCCGCCGCAAAAGCAGAGGCCACGGTAATTATCGAACAGGCTCGCGGCCGTGCCAGTCAGATGGTTGAAGAAGCCAAGGATGAGGCGCGCCAAGAAGGCGAGCGTTTGTTGGAAGCTGCCAGAGCAGAAATCGATCAAGAAATGAACCGCGCCAAGGAAACCCTGCGTGGCGAAGTGGCAACCTTGGTCATTGCAGGTGCTGAGCGGGTGATTGAGGACAACATCGACGCGTCGAAGCACGAAGCGATGTTGACCAAGCTGGCTGCAGAGCTGTAATTCATGGCAGAGCTAGCAACCCTATCCAGACCCTATGCCAATGCCATCTTCGGTATTGCTCAAGATTCGAACAGCCTTGAGGCGTGGTCGCAAACTCTTGGTACTCTGGTGGCAGCAAGCGGCGATGCAACCGTGCAGACCATGTTAAGCAGTCCGGATTTGGCTGCCCAAGACAAAGCCAATCAGCTAGCCCAGCTATGCGGTGACGAAATCAACAGCGATGCAGGGGCTTTTCTGCAGTCGCTGGCCGAGCACGACCGCTTGTCCTTACTGGCTGAGGTGCGTGAGCAGTTCGAGGAGCTACGCGCTGAACAAGAGCAAACCCTAGACGTTGAAGTAGTCTCTGCCTTTGACCTCACGGCTGCGCAAAGCGATGCCTTGCAGGCATCGTTGCAGAAAAAGTACGGAAAAGACGTATCAATTACCTCACGCACAGACTCAGATCTTGTCGGCGGCGCAGTGATTCGCGCTGGCGATATTGTAATAGACGGGTCAGTGAAGGGCCGACTGACCAAGTTAGTTGACACCCTGATACAAAAATAGAAACTCGCTCAAGGCACGGTCCGAGCGAAACAAGAATTAGCGAAACACAAGCTAGCGAAAAGTTAGTTAGCGAAACAAGAGTTAAAAGGAAGCGATCATGCAGCAACTGAATCCATCGGAAATCAGTGACATCATCAAGGGCAGGATTCAGGGCCTAGACATCAAGGCCGAAGCCCAGAATGAAGGCACCATCGTCGGTGTATCAGACGGTATTGTGCGAATTCACGGCCTTGCCCAAGCCCAGTACGGCGAAATGATTGAATTTGACGGCGGCCTTTACGGCATGGCGCTTAACCTCGAACGTGACAGCGTGGGTGTGGTTGTACTTGGCGATTATGATGCCCTAACAGAGGGTATGACCGCTCGCTGTACTGGTCGAATTCTTGAAGTACCCGTAGGTCCAGAGCTTCTCGGTCGAGTGGTAGATGCCTTGGGCAACCCAATCGATGGTAAGGGCCCTCTCAATGCGCAATCGTCTTCGCCAATTGAAAAAGTCGCCCCAGGGGTTATTGCCCGGCAATCGGTAGACCAGCCTGTGCAGCTCGGCTTTAAGTGTATTGACGCCATGGTGCCGGTAGGTCGCGGCCAGCGCGAGCTGATCATCGGAGACCGCCAAATCGGTAAAACCGCCATCGCGGTGGATGCGATCATCAATCAAAAGAGCAGTGGTATTAAGTGTGTCTATGTGGCCATCGGCCAGAAGATGTCGACCATTGCCAACGTGGTGCGCACGCTAGAAGAAAACGGTGCCATGGAGTACACCACAGTGGTTGCTGCTGGCGCTGCGGATCCTGCGTCCATGCAGTTCATCTCAGCCTACTCCGGCTGCACTATTGGCGAGTATTTCCGCGACACTGGCGAAGACGCGCTGATTATTTACGACGACCTGACCAAGCAGGCTTGGGCATACCGCCAGATTTCACTGTTACTCAAGCGCCCGCCCGGTCGCGAGGCCTATCCCGGTGATGTCTTCTACTTGCACTCTCGCCTGCTTGAGCGCGCGGCGCGAGTGAATGCGGACTATGTTGAGCAACAAACCGGTGGCGCTGTGAAGGGGAAGACCGGCTCGCTGACTGCACTGCCGATCATCGAAACCCAAGCCGGCGACGTATCGGCCTTCGTACCAACCAACGTAATCTCCATTACTGATGGCCAAATTTTCTTAGAAACCGAAAACTTCAACTCCGGTTTGCGACCGGCCATGAGTCCGGGTATTTCCGTATCCCGGGTGGGTGGTTCTGCTCAAGTACCCTTTATGAAGAAAATTTCTGGCGGCATTAAGATGGCCTTGGCCCAGTACCGCGAGCTTGCCGCTTTCTCACAGTTCGCATCGGATCTTGATGACGCTACTCGACGCCAGCTAGAACACGGCGCCCGGGTTACCGAGCTTATGAAGCAAAAGCAATTTGCACCAATGTCTGTTGCGGAGATGGGCACAGTGCTGTTCGCCGCTAACGAAGGTTATTTAGAAGATGTACCCGTCGACAAGGTGCTGGATTTCGAAGCAGGCCTGCTCAGCTTTATGAACGCTGAATATGCCAGCTTTGTGCAAAGCACCAACGAAACCGGCGCTTATAGCGACGACGTGGTTGCCACGCTGAAAGAGATCATCGAAAAGTTCAAGGCAACCCAAGCCTACTAGGCCGGTTGAATTAGAGCCTGATCTCAGTAGCTTGAAAGGATAAAATATGGCCGTCGGCAAAGAGATTAAAAACAAGATCGGCAGCGTGCAAAACACGCAAAAGATCACCAGTGCAATGCAAATGGTTGCGGCCAGTAAAATGCGTCGCACGCAAGACCGCATGCAGCAGGGCAAGCCCTACAGCGACCGTATCCGCAGTGTTATTAGTCACCTTGCGAATGCTAACCCGGAATACAAACATACCTTTATGGAGGCTCGTGACGTAAAACGCGTCGGCTTCATCGTGGTGTCATCCGATCGCGGCCTGTGTGGCGGCTTGAACGTCAACTTGTTCCGTTCGGTGGTCAAGCAGATGGCCGAGCTAGACGCTAAGGGTATCGAAGTAGATCTGGGCCTTATTGGCAACAAAGCTGGGCCTTTCTTCCGTTCAATAGGCGCAAATATTGTCGCGGTAATGCCAGATGTGGGCGAAAGCCCAGCCATCGCCGATCTGATCGGCGGCATTCGAGTGATGCTTGACGCCTACTCCGAAGGCACTATTGATCAGCTATACCTTGCGGGTAACGATTTCGAAAATACCATGACTCAGGCACCCACCGTACGTCAGCTGTTGCCGTTGGATCCTGCAGATGATGACGCCTACAAGCATCGTTGGGATTACATCTATGAGCCGGATGCCCGCCAGCTGATTGAAGGCCTGTTACTACGTTACTTGGAGTCACAGGTTTATCAGGCGGTAATTGAAAACGGTGCCTGCGAGCAGGCAGCGAAAATGATCGCCATGAAAAATGCGACAGAAAATGCAGAAAAACTCATCGATGAGCTGCAGCTAATTTACAACAACGCCCGACAGGCGGCGATCACTCAAGAAATCGCAGAAATTGTCAGCGGCGCAGCGGCAGTTTAAATCCAGCAGCGCAAACACAAAGAACTAAACGAACCAAAGAAATAACCAAAGACATAAAGAGGCTAGAAATGAGCAGCGGTCGAATCGTACAAATTATCGGCGCGGTCATCGATGTAGAGTTTGATCGAAATAATGTACCCAAGGTCTATGATGCACTATCTGTAGCAGACAGCGGCCTAACCTTGGAAGTGCAACAGCAGTTGGGTGACGGCATTGTCCGCACCATTGCCATGGGGATTTCCGATGGTCTGTCGCGAGGCCTTGAGGTAACAAATACCGGCGCGCCGATTTCCATCCCTGTTGGCGAAGAAACCTTGGGACGTATTGTTGACGTACTCGGTATGCCTATCGACGAAAAGGGGCCAGTGAATGCTCAGGAGCTGATGCCCATTCACCGTAAGGCACCTGCTTACGAAGACCAAGTCGGCGGCAACGAAGTGCTGGAAACCGGCATCAAGGTCATCGACTTGATTTGTCCTTTCGCCCGCGGCGGTAAAGTTGGCCTGTTTGGTGGTGCGGGTGTCGGCAAGACCGTAACCATGCTTGAGCTGATTCGAAACATCGCCATCGAACACTCGGGCCTCTCCGTGTTTGCTGGCGTCGGCGAGCGTACCCGTGAAGGCAACGACTTCTACTATGAGATGGAAGAAGCTGGCGTACTTGACAAAATTTCCTTGGTATTCGGCCAAATGAACGAGCCTCCGGGCAACCGTCTGCGTGTTGCGCTAACCGGCCTGACCATGGCAGAGAAATTCCGCGACGATGGTCGTGACGTTCTGTTGTTCGTTGACAACATCTACCGCTATACCTTGGCCGGTACCGAGGTATCGGCGCTGTTGGGTCGCATGCCCTCGGCGGTAGGCTACCAGCCAACGTTGGCGGAAGAGATGGGCGTATTACAGGAGCGCATTACGACAACTAAGGCTGGCTCCATTACCTCGGTGCAAGCAGTTTACGTACCAGCCGACGATCTGACCGACCCCTCGCCGGCCACCACTTTTGCGCACTTGGACTCGACGGTAACCCTGTCACGTGCGATCACCGACTTGGGTATTTATCCAGCCGTTGACCCATTGGATTCCACCAGCCGCCAGCTCGACCCACTAGTGGTAGGTGAAGAACACTACAATGTCGCCCAGCAGGTGCAGCAAGTACTGCAGCGCTACCAAGAACTGCGCGACATCATCGCAATTTTGGGTATGGACGAGCTGTCAGAAGAAGATAAGCAGTTGGTATACCGCGCACGTAAGGTGCAGAAGTTCTTCTCCCAACCCTTCTTTGTGGCAGAGCAGTTCACGGGTAACTCGGGCAAATTCGTTAGCCGCGAAGAAACCGTGCGCAGCTTTAAGGCGATTCTGGAAGGTGAGTACGATCACCTGCCGGAAGATGCGTTCTACATGGTCGGCGGTATTGAAGACGCCATTGAGAAAGCGAAGACGCTTTAAGTAGCGTTTCGCGGGGTCATAGGGCAGCCGCCCATAACAGTTTTTGATAAGAGGAATTGGCGTGGCGACATTACAGTGCGAAATCGTAAGTGCAGAGGAATCTCTGTTCTCTGGTGCCATTACCTTGCTATCGGTGAGGGGCACTATTGGCGAACTGGGTATTACGCCGGGTCATGCGCCGCTGTTAACGGGCATTAACCCTGGTGCAGTAGCCTTGCACCTAGAAGACGGCAGCGAAGAAATTTTCTATGCCTCTGGGGGTTATCTCGAAGTGCAGCCGGGCTTTGTTACACTACTGGCCGACACCGCTCTGCGGGCAGAAGATCTGGATGAGGCGCAGGCCGAAGAAGCGCGTCAGCAGGCGGAAAAAGCCATGGAAGAACGCAATGCGGAAACAGAATTTTCCTCTGCAGCAGCCATGATGGCAGAAGCGCTGGCCCAGCAACGTACTCTAGAAGAACTGCGCCGCCGCAGCCGCTAAAAGCCGCAGACACTCTAACGGCAGATAAAACCTGCAGATATACTGGCTCCAGTAACCTACAGGGAAACCTCTATGACCCTTCATGTCATCGTCCTTGCAGCCGGCAAAGGCAGCCGGATGAAATCCAATATCCCCAAGGTGCTGCATCAGGTGGCCGGTGTGCCTATGCTGCATCGAGTCATCGCCGTTGCCAGTGAACTTGCGCCACAAACAACGCATCTAGTTCTAGGCCATGGTATGCAGCAGATCGAAGCCAGCCTCACAGAACAATCCGTAACCACCAGCACGGTACAACAAGCGCAGCAGCTGGGCACCGGTCACGCAGTGAAGCTGGCGCTAGACCATATAGCCGAGGATACC
>PCCE01000038.1 GCA_002731575.1 Gammaproteobacteria bacterium
CTGCGTAAGCGATAAGCGGGTATGGTTCAATGGTAGAACCTCAGCCTTCCAAGCTGAAGATGCGGGTTCGATTCCCGCTACCCGCTCCAATGTCGCACAACAGGCTGCTAGGGCGGGTCGCTAAAACAGATAGTGGATAATTCGCTCAAGAAGTTTGTTTGAGTAGCGTTGGGGCGTTGGCATCGCTAGAATGCTGCACCGGATTACGCGTCATCTGTCGGTCTAAGCTCACATAGCTCAGTCGGTAGAGCACTTCCTTGGTAAGGAAGAGGTCATCGGTTCAAATCCGATTGTGAGCACCATACGCTTTTGCGGTGGCGCAAACCGCTTGCCCTTGAGGCGGTAATAGAAGAAATGGCGCGCGAGCGCATGAATGATGAGTCGTTCAGTTATGGGCGCTCTTTTTGGTAGACAGCAAGCCTAAGGACTAACTAAGGGCTGCTGTAATTTAAGTAACGACTGTCTGTGCATCTGAGGGTTAAAAATGGCTAAGGAAAAATTTGAACGTAACAAGCCTCACGTAAACGTGGGGACAATAGGTCACGTAGACCATGGTAAGACGACGCTAACAGCGGCTCTAACACGAGTGTGTGCTGAGGTGTACGGTGGTGAAATGCGTGATTTCGCTCAGATTGATAATGCGCCAGAAGAGCGCGAGCGTGGTATCACGATTGCGACGAGTCACGTTGAATACGAAAGCGACGGTCGTCACTACGCACACGTAGATTGCCCAGGACACGCCGACTATGTGAAGAACATGATCACAGGTGCGGCACAGATGGACGGTGCGATTTTGGTATGTGGTGCTACGGACGGCCCGATGCCACAGACACGTGAGCATATCTTGTTGTCACGCCAGGTTGGTGTTCCGAAGATTGTCGTATTTTTGAATAAGGCAGACCTGCTGGCAGAAGATTGCGGCGGTGTCGGCACAGAAGAATACGAAGAGATGAAAGAACTTGTTGAAATGGAGCTCATCGATCTGCTGGAGCAGTATGAATTTCCAGGCGACACGCCAATCATCATGGGCAGTGCTTTAATGGCACTGGAAGGCAAGGACGACAACGAGCTTGGCACGACTGCGGTTAAAGCGCTGGTCGACACGCTGGATAGCTACATTCCTGAGCCAGAGCGCGCAGTAGACTTGCCATTCCTGATGCCAATTGAAGATGTATTCTCGATTTCAGGCCGCGGTACCGTTGTGACCGGCCGTATTGAGCGCGGAATTGTAAACGTCGGTGACGAAATCGAAATCGTTGGTGTTAAGGAAACGATGAAGACCACTTGCACGGGTGTAGAGATGTTCCGCAAGCTGCTCGACGAAGGTCGTGCAGGCGAAAACGTCGGCGTACTTTTGCGCGGCACCAAGCGCGAGGAAGTAGAGCGCGGACAGGTACTAACGGTACCCGGCGCTATTACACCACATACCAAGTTTGAGGCAGAGGTTTACGTGCTGTCTAAAGACGAAGGTGGTCGCCATACACCATTCTTCAAGGGCTATCGACCACAGTTTTACTTCCGCACTACGGACGTGACCGGAGCTTGTGAGCTACCGGAAGGTGTTGAGATGGTGATGCCTGGCGACAATATTAAGATGGTCGTCGAGTTGATCTGCCCGATTGCGATGGACGATGGTTTGCGTTTCGCGATCCGCGAAGGTGGCCGCACCGTAGGTGCTGGTGTCGTCGCGAAAGTGATCGACTAGCAGGCCGCCTGCTTGGAGCGCTTGGGCCCCAAGTGACTAGCAAGGGAGCGTTATCGCTCCCTTCTTGTCTTTGAACGAAAAAAATGCCGTGCAAGATGTCTCGGCCGGAAACTGGAGTTGAAACGCCGGTAAGCCGCATAGCGAATACGCCAATGCACTGTAGCCAGCGTGCCTAACAGCGTTGTTACGAAAGGCCAGTAGCTCAATTGGCAGAGCAGCGGTCTCCAAAACCGCAGGTTGGGGGTTCGATTCCCTCCTGGCCTGCCATCCTTTGCACAGCGTAGCGGGTGGGCGGGTACTGGGCAGAGAAGGTAACACAGTCGAAAGGCTCCAAGGTCGCAGGGCAAGGGCAGACAAAGCAGCGGGACGAACGGTTAAAAGGACAAAAAGCAGTAAGGCGACAGGTAACAGACAAATTAAGTTTGATCATCGCGGTACTGGGTTGTTAGGAAATTAGCTTGAATACCAATTTAGAAAATAAGGCAGGGTCCTTAGACTGGCTGAAGTGGCTAATCGTTGTCGGCCTTTTGGCGGGCGGGGTTTTTGCCAATTGGTATTACCAGGACGAAATGTTGCTGTTGCGAGTAGCTGGCCTACTTGGGATTGCTGGCGTTGCAGTGTTGTTGGCCCTGCAAACAGAGCGGGGCCGAGCCATTTGGTCGCTGCTGAAAGAGGCACGCACAGAGGTGCGCCGCGTGGTCTGGCCTAGCAACCAAGAAACAACTCAAACAACACTGGTCGTGCTTTTATTGGTGTTTGTCTTTGCTCTAATATTATGGGGGCTCGACGCCCTGCTGGGCTGGATCGTCAGCTCCATCATCGGGTAATCCAAGATGTCGAAAAATTGGTACGTCGTGCACGCCTACTCGGGTTTTGAAAAAAACGTCGCCCGAGCGTTACAAGAGCGCGTGAATCTCTCCAACCATCAAGAGAATTTTGGTGAGATTTTGGTGCCCACAGAAGAGGTCGTGGAAATGCGCGGTGGCCAAAAGCGCCGCAGCGAGCGTAAATTTTTCCCCGGCTATGTGCTGGTGGAAATGGAACTGAATGATGACACTTGGCACCTCGTTAAGGAAACGCCAAGGGTAATGGGTTTCATAGGCGGAAAGGCCGATCAGCCCGCGCCATTGTCGCCGCGCGAAGCTGCCGCGATATTGGATCGCGTTGCAGCAGGCAGCGAGAAAGCAACGCCGAAGACCGTGTTCGAGCCGGGCGAAATTGTTCGCGTAACCGATGGCCCGTTCAACGACTTCAACGGCGTGGTGGAAGAAGTAAATTACGAAAAGAGCCGGCTGCGAGTAGCGGTCACTATTTTCGGACGCTCGACTCCGGTCGAGTTGGATTTTGGCCAAGTCGAGAAAGGCTAAGTTCAGGTAACGCCTAGGCTTCATTGAAGTTGGGCAGAGTATGGTGGGCGGGCAACCGCCGGTCGAGAAAGCGATAGATCGCCGTAGCTTGCCGCTGCAGCGACATAACCCCGGGGAGGGAGGGATCAAAGGCCCTCGCGTGTGTACCCGCAAGGAGTAAAGTATGGCCAAGAAAGTTGAAGCCTATATCAAGCTGCAAGTTGCAGCGGGTCAGGCAAATCCAAGTCCGCCAGTAGGCCCAGCGCTGGGCCAACATGGCGTCAACATCATGGATTTTTGTAAGGCGTTTAACGCCCAAACACAGTCCGTTGAGCAAGGGCTGCCTATCCCAGTAGTAATAACAGTGTACGCTGACCGCTCGTTCACATTCGTTACCAAAACGCCGCCAGCAGCCGTGCTACTGCGCAAAGCAGCAGGGATAGCGAAAGGCTCGGCTACACCTAATACGGTTAAAGTCGCTAAGGTAAATCGAGCTCAATTGGAAGAAATTGCACAGATGAAAATGCCCGATTTAACGGCAGCAGACATGGATGCGGCAGTACGCACCATTGCTGGTACTGCTCGGGCCTCTGGAATTGATGTGGAGGGTGTGTAAGTGGCGAAGCTAAGTAAGCGCATGCGCGCAATTGCAGAAAAGATTGATGCCGAAAAAGCCTACGATATAGACGAGGCGGTAACACTGCTCAATGAGTTGGCGGGAACAAAGTTTAAAGAGTCCTTTGATATATCTGTAAACCTTGGGGTCGATCCACGGAAATCAGACCAAGTAGTTCGCGGCGCGACCACATTGCCTCACGGCACGGGTAAAACCGTAAGAGTGGCCGTGTTTGCTCAAGGTGAGAACGCTGAAAAGGCTATTGCTGCTGGTGCCGATATAGTTGGTTTCGACGATTTGGCTGAAAAGGTCAAAGCTGGCGAGATGGATTTTGATGTGGTTATTGCCACACCAGACGCCATGCGCATTGTTGGTCAACTCGGTAAGGTGCTGGGCCCTCGCGGTCTAATGCCAAACCCGAAAACCGGCACGGTAACACCCGATGTGGAAACAGCGGTACAAAATGCCAAGGCCGGACAGGTACAGTTTCGTACGGACAAGGCCGGCATTATCCACGGCAGCGTTGGTCAAGTCGGTTTCGACCCCCTGCAGGTGCGCGAAAACGTTGAAGCGCTGGTGGCTGATTTGAAGAAAGCCAAGCCTGCATCCGCGAAAGGCATTTATTTAAAGAAAGTGACGCTTTCCACGACCATGGGTCCTGGAGTGTCCATAGATCAAGCATCCCTGCAGGCTGGGTAATCGAACTGTAGGAATGAAGAATTTGGAGGTTGGGGCGAGCTTGCTCGCTCCAAGCCGTCAAAAACCGTAGGTGCCGAGCCGCTGCGCGGCAAAGCTTAATGACCTACGCAGATGGTGAGTCGCTTATTTTAGCGAAAGAGGCTGTAGAAAGTGTTTCGGCATATTCTCTAGCTTCGTCTCCGAAAGTTTAAAATCCAATGGCCTGCTAAATGGCCTTGGGTCTAAAGCGAAAGAGGCTCGCCGCGTGCAATGTGACCAATCGCGATTAAGTGATTTGGTTTAAAAGGAGAAAGATGTGGCGTTAAGACTTGAACAGAAGCAAGAGATTGTTGCTGAGGTTAATGGTGCTGCTACATCTGCTTTGTCGGCTGTCTTGGCTGACTATCGTGGTTTGACTGTTGCAGAAATGACGGAGATGCGTGTGAAAGCACGTGAAACCGGTGTTTATCTGCGGGTTGTGCGAAACACGTTAGTTAAGCGAGCTGTAGAAGGTACAGACTTTGAGTGTTTAAACGACGCTCTGGTCGGGCCTACGCTACTGGCGTTTTCAACCGAAGACCCCGGTGCGGCCGCAAGACTGCTGAAGGATTACGCGAAAGACTTTGAAGAGCTTGAAATCAAAGCTTTGTCCATTGGTGGTGCGCTCTTGCCAGCCGATCAAATTGATCGAGTTGCTAAGTTGCCAACACTGGATCAAGCGCGCTCTCAGCTAATGAGTGTAATGCAGGCCCCTATCGTCAAACTGGCGCAAACCTTGAACGAGGTGCCCGGCAAGATGGTTCGAGTGGTAGCAGCCGTCAAAGATCAGAAAGAAGCAGAAGCGTAGAACCCAAGTTGAACTTAAGGTTCGCTTTAGATAATTAGGAGAAATGGAATGTCATTGTCCAAAGATGATGTGTTGAATGCGATTGCAGAAATGAGCGTAATGGACGTCGTTGAGCTGATTGCAGATATGGAAGAGAAATTCGGTGTTTCTGCGGCAGCAGCAGTTGCAGTAGCGGCCCCAGCGGCTGGCGGCGGCGATGCTGCGGCAGCAGCTGAAGAGAAGACCGAGTTTGATGTAACTCTAGCCTCAGCTGGCGAAAAGAAGGTGAATGTCATTAAGGCAGTGCGTGCAATTACTGGCTTGGGCTTGAAAGAAGCCAAGGCGTTAGTAGACGACGCGCCTTCAGCGATTAAAGAAGGCGTTAGCAAGGACGAAGCAGACGATATTCAAAAGCAGCTTGAAGAAGCTGGCGCTACGGTTGAACTCAAGTAGTTCGATTGCAGACCGCACTTTTGTAGACTGATACAGCTGGGTCAGCTGGTCGAAATTCGACCGGCTGACACCGGCTTTTCGTGCTTGTGTAGAAAAAGCACGTTGGATTCGATGATTACTAGGTAGGAGATTCGCATGGCTTACAGCTTTACTGAAAGGAAGCGTATTCGGAAAGATTTCGGCAAATTGTCCGAAAAAATGGAGCTGCCCTATTTGCTGGCAATCCAAACCGACTCTTACAACAAATTTTTGCAGGTGGGTACAGGTGCTGAAGATCGCGCCGAATCCGGCCTGCATGCCGCCTTCAAGTCAGTGTTCCCAATTGTCAGCTACTCAGGTAGCGCAGAATTGGAATACGTCGACTACCGCTTGGGCGAGCCAACATTTGACGTCAAGGAATGCGTGTCGCGCAGCATCACATACGCAGCGCCGCTGCGGGTCAAGGTACGTCTAATCATTTACGACAAAGAATCTTCCAGCAAGAAAGTTAAAGACGTTAAAGAGCAAGAAGTTTATATGGGCGAGATACCGCTCATGACCGAGAACGGCACCTTTGTGATTAACGGGACGGAGCGCGTAGTGGTGTCGCAGTTGCACCGCTCTCCAGGCGTGTTCTTCGATCATGACAAAGGCAAAACCCACAGTTCAGGTAAGCTGTTATACAACGCTCGAGTCATACCTTACCGAGGTTCATGGCTCGATTTTGAATTCGACCCCAAGGACGCAGTGTTCGTTCGTATTGACCGTCGTCGTAAGCTGCCCGCGTCTATTATTTTGCGCGCGCTTGAGTACTCTAGCGAAGAAATACTGGAAATCTTTTTTGAGACCAACACAGTTACGATCAAGGGCGAGGATGTCGCCATAGACCTGATCGCCGAACGCCTGCGCGGCGAAGTGGCAACCTTCGATATTGTTGGACCAAACGGTAAAACCATCGTGGAGAGCGGCCGCCGAATTACTGCCCGTCATGTACGGCTGATCGAAGACAGCGGCATGAAAAAGCTTGCCGTGCCGCGTGAATACCTGCTTGAGCAAATTACCGCCAAGGACATCGTTGATGAATCCACAGGCGAAGTTGCCATTGCCTGTAACTCGATCATTACCGAAGAGGTACTTGAACAACTGTTCGAGCTTAAGGTTGGCAGCTTCGAAACCATTTACACCAACGACCTAGACTGCGGACCATTCATCTCCGATACCATGCGCGTCGATCCAAGCTCGAACCGCTTGGAAGCATTGGTGGAAATCTACCGCATGATGCGTCCCGGAGAGCCACCCACGAAGGAGTCTGCGGAGAATTTGTTCGGTAACCTATTTTTCTCCAATGACCGCTACGACTTGTCTGCGGTAGGACGAATGAAATTCAATCGCCGGTTAAGACGCGAAGACACCTTAGGCGAAGGCACATTATCCAGAGAAGACATTGTTGATGTGCTGAAAACACTGATCGAGATCCGCAATGGTAAGGGCACCGTTGATGACATCGATCACTTGGGTAATCGCCGCATTCGCTCAGTGGGTGAAATGGCGGAGAACCAGTTCCGTGTCGGTCTGATTCGTGTAGAGCGGGCAGTCAAGGAGCGCTTGAGTCTGGCCGAGTCAGAAGGCCTCATGCCTCAAGACATGATTAACGCCAAGCCTGTTGCTGCTGCCGTGAAAGAATTTTTTGGCTCCTCTCAGCTATCCCAGTTCATGGATCAGAACAATCCACTGTCCGAGGTAACTCACAAGCGCCGCGTCTCCGCATTGGGGCCGGGCGGTTTGACCCGAGAGCGGGCAGGCTTTGAAGTGCGCGACGTGCATCCAACGCACTACGGTCGAGTGTGTCCGATTGAAACACCAGAAGGGCCGAACATTGGACTTATCAACAGTCTGGCGACCTATGCCCAAACCAATGAATATGGATTTTTGGAATCACCCTATCACCGGGTCGTAAAGGGCGCGGTAACAACAGAAGTTGAGTACTTATCAGCTATTGACGAAGCACAATACGTAATCGCCCAAGCGAGCGCGCCAGTTGATGCCAAGGGTCGTTTCACCGAAGAACTCATTGATGTGCGACATCAAAACGAATTCACCAAGACCGCTGCCGAGAACGTCGATTTCATGGACGTTTCACCCAAGCAGGTAGTGTCGGTGGCGGCCTCATTGATTCCTTTCCTAGAGCACGACGACGCCAACCGAGCCCTGATGGGATCAAACATGCAGCGTCAGGCAGTGCCAACATTGCGCGCTGAAAAGCCGCTGGTCGGCACTGGTATGGAACGAAATGTAGCCCGAGATTCCGGTGTCTGCGTAATCGCCAAGCGTGGCGGCGTCATCGACAGCGTTGATGCAAGCCGCATCGTTGTGCGGGTTGCCGATGCCGAAGTTGAAGCTGGTGACGCCGGTGTAGACATCTACACGCTGACCAAGTTCACCCGCTCTAACCAGAACACCTGCATCAATCAGCGCCCGCTGGTCAAGCCCGGTGATGTGATCAGCGCCCGTGACATTCTTGCCGATGGGCCGTCCATTGACATGGGCGAACTGGCATTGGGTCAGAATATGCGCATCGCGTTTATGCCTTGGAATGGTTACAACTTTGAAGACTCTATTCTGGTCTCAGAGCGTGTGGTCAAAGAAGATCGATTCACCAGCATTCACATACAAGAGCTGACCTGTATTGCTCGTGACACAAAGCTGGGGCCGGAAGAAATAACCAGCGATATCCCCAATGTCGGCGAAGGAGCGCTTTCGAAGCTAGACGAGTCGGGTATCGTTTATATCGGCGCTGAAGTCGGAGCAGGCGACATTCTAGTGGGCAAGGTCACGCCAAAGGGTGAAACCCAGCTGACCCCGGAGGAAAAACTGTTGCGGGCGATCTTTGGCGAGAAGGCATCGGATGTCAAAGATACCTCCCAGCGTGTGCCAAGCAGCGTCAAAGGTACGGTAATCGACGTACAGGTTTTCACCCGCGATGGCGTCGAGAAAGACGAGCGTGCCAAGGATATTGAGCAGGCTCAGATGGCGCAGATTCGTAAGGACCTTGACGACGAGATGCGGATTATTGAAGCCGCAACCTTCGAGCGCCTGCAGCGTGCTCTGATCGGCAACCAAGTTGCAAGCGCACCGGGCTTGAGCAAGGACAAGGCAATCGACGCGGAATATCTCGCTGGCCTGAGTTCAGATGACTGGTTCCGCATTCGTATGAAAGACGATCAGTTGAATGCCCAACTTGAGCGCGCCGAGGCGCATTTGCAAGAACGCAAAGAAGGGCTCGACGCCATATACCAAGACAAGCGCGGCAAAATTGAAACTGGCGACGACCTAGCGCCAGGCGTGTTGAAAATTGTCAAAGTGCATTTGGCAATCAAGCGCCGCATTCAGCCCGGTGACAAAATGGCCGGCCGCCACGGCAATAAGGGCGTCATATCGGTCATCATGCCGGTAGAAGATATGCCCTTTGATGAGAACGGCGAGCCCGTGGATATCGTGCTGAACCCTCTCGGCGTACCATCGCGTATGAACGTGGGTCAAATCCTCGAGACCCATTTGGGCTGGGCCGCGCATGGTATTGGCGAAAGAATCAATCGCATGCTAGAGGAACAGCAAAAGACCGCCGAGATTCGTAAGTTTCTCGACGAAGTGTACAACCAAGTGGGTGGTGCGCCAGAAAATCTTAAGTCGTTGAACGACGGTCAGATTCTCGACTTAGCACACAACCTCACCGCTGGCTTGCCTTTCGCAACTCGCGCATTTGATGGTGCTGCGGAATCTGAAATAAAGAAGATGCTGGAACTTGCGGAGCTTCCCGGTAGTGGTCAAACCACCCTATACGATGGTCGTACTGGTGATGCATTCGACCGCCCGGTTACCCTCGGTTACATGTACATGCTGAAGTTGAACCACTTGGTGGACGATAAAATGCACGCACGTAGCACTGGGTCCTACAGCCTTGTTACCCAGCAGCCGCTGGGTGGTAAGGCCCAGTTTGGTGGCCAGCGCTTCGGTGAAATGGAGGTTTGGGCACTGGAAGCCTATGGCGCGGCCTACACCCTGCAAGAGATGCTGACGGTTAAGTCAGACGACGTGAATGGACGAACCAAGATGTATAAAAACATCGTGGATGGTGATTTCAAGATGGAGCCGGGTATGCCGGAGTCCTTCAACGTGTTGGTCAAAGAGATTCGCTCTCTGGGCATCAACATCGAGTTGGAAACCGACTGACCCGATTCAAGCCACTATTAAAGACTTGAATTGCTGCACAAGAATATGAGGAAACATCGTGAAAGACTTACTTAATCTACTGAAATCACAAAGTGACGTTGAAGAGTTTGATGCGCTGCGTATCGGCCTTTCGTCGCCGGAGATGATTCGTTCTTGGTCATTTGGTGAAGTGAAAAAGCCAGAAACCATTAACTACCGAACCTTTAAGCCCGAGCGCGACGGTTTGTTCTGCGCCCGCATCTTTGGCCCGGTAAAAGACTACGAGTGCTTGTGCGGCAAGTACAAGCGCCTCAAGCACCGCGGCGTAATCTGCGAAAAATGTGGCGTCGAAGTCACCCTGACCAAGGTACGACGTGAACGCATGGGCCATATCGAGCTGGCCTGCCCCACCGCGCATATTTGGTTCCTAAAGTCGCTGCCGAGCCGCATCGGCTTGCTGCTCGATATGACCCTGCGCGACATCGAGCGCATTTTGTACTTTGAATCCTTTGTTGTGATCGACCCTGGCATGACCGACTTAGAAGTTGGCCAGCTGCTGACCGACGAAGAGTACTACCTGAAGATCGAAGAATACGGTGACGAATTCGACGCTCGCATGGGTGCCGAAGCGGTCCAGCAACTGCTGCTTAACCTTGATATGGCTCATGAAATAGAAGTGCTGCGCGAAGAAATCCCCGCAACGAATTCAGAGACTAAGATCAAGAAGTTCTCCAAGCGCCTCAAGCTGATGGAAGCCTTCGTCAGCTCCGGCAACAAGCCAGAATGGATGGTAATGACCGTACTGCCTGTGCTGCCACCAGATTTGCGTCCGCTGGTGCCGTTGGACGGTGGTCGCTTTGCTACATCGGATTTGAACGACCTGTATCGCCGCGTCATTAATCGCAACAACCGCTTAAAGCGTTTGTTGGATTTAGCGGCGCCTGACATTATCGTGCGCAATGAAAAGCGCATGCTGCAAGAATCTGTAGACGCGCTGTTGGATAACGGCCGTCGCGGCCGCGCTATTACCGGTTCCAATAAGCGTCCGCTGAAGTCCTTGGCTGACATGATCAAGGGTAAGCAAGGCCGCTTCCGTCAGAACCTGTTGGGCAAGCGCGTAGATTACTCAGGCCGTTCAGTAATTGTAGTTGGCCCGACCCTGCGTCTGCACCAGTGCGGCCTGCCGAAGAAAATGGCCCTCGAACTGTTCAAGCCGTTTATCTTTGGCCGCTTGGAAGACCGCCAGTTGGCGACCACTATTAAGGCCGCGAAAAAGATGGTGGAACGCGAGACCCCAGAAGTATGGGATATCCTCGCCGACGTCATCCGCGAACACCCAGTGATGTTGAACCGCGCGCCAACCCTGCACCGACTAGGCATTCAGGCATTCGAGCCGGTGCTTATTGAGGGCAAGGCGATTCAGCTGCACCCGCTAGTCTGTAGTGCCTACAATGCAGACTTCGATGGCGACCAAATGGCCGTGCACGTGCCGCTGACGCTGGAAGCCCAGCTAGAAAGTCGCGCCCTGATGATGTCGACTAACAATATCCTTTCTCCTGCCAGCGGCGAACCGATCATCGTTCCATCCCAGGACGTGATTCTAGGCATCTACTATATGACTCGTGAGAAAGTGAATGTGCGCGGTGAAGGGTCGGTATTTGCCAATGCCGATGAAGTGCATCGAGCGTACTATGCTAAGCAAGTCGATCTGCATGCCCGGGTAAAAGTGCGTGTTGAAGAGGAATCGCTAGATGACAACGGCGAAGCCGTTGTTACTAGAAGCCTGCACGACACCACCGTAGGGCGAACATTGCTCTACGCAATCGTGCCCAACGCCCTGCCCTTCGCCATGGTTAACAAAGCTATGGACAAAAAGAGCATCTCGAATCTGATCAATGACTGTTACCGTCGTTGTGGCCTAAAAGACACCGTGATCTTTGCTGACCAACTGATGTACGCCGGGTTCGCCCATTCCACTGCCTCAGGTGCGTCCATCGGCGTGGAAGATTTCGTCATCCCCGACTCCAAGGAAAGAATTATTTCCGAAGCTGAAGCTGAAGTAGCTGAAATTGAGTCCCAGTATGCGTCCGGCTTGGTAACCCAAGGCGAGAAGTACAACAAGGTTGTCGACATCTGGTTGCGCGCTAACGACCTGGTTGCGCGCTCCATGATGGAAGGTATCTCGAAAGAAACTGTCGTCAACAAGGAAGGCGAGAACGAAGAGCAAGAATCCTTCAACAGCGTCTACATGTATGCCGATTCAGGCGCGCGAGGCTCACCTGCACAGATACGGCAGCTAGCGGGAATGCGCGGTCTGATGGCACGTCCAGATGGCAGTATTATTGAGAACGCAATTACGGCGAACTTCCGCGAAGGTCTGACCGTAAACGATTACTTCATCTCTACCCACGGCGCTCGCAAAGGTCTTGCGGATACCGCGTTGAAGACGGCGAACTCTGGGTACTTAACCCGTCGCCTCGTGGATGTGGCTCAAGATGTGGTGATTACCGACGAAGACTGTGGCACCACTGCAGGTCTTTACACCACGGCAATTATTGAAGGCGGGGACATCGTAGAAGCCTTGGCCGATCGCGTACTGGGACGAACCGTTGCCCAAGACGTCTATGCAGCAGACGGTAAAACAATCCTGGTTGAGCGCGGCACGCTCATCGATGAAGCATGGGTTGAGAAGCTCGACGAGTTGGGCGTGGACGAAATGATCGTGCGCTCAGCCATTACCTGCGAAACGGCACATGGCGTCTGCCGAGCGTGCTACGGGCGTGACCTAGCTCGTGGTCATCTGGTCAATGTTGGTGAAGCCGTCGGCGTCATCGCAGCCCAGTCCATCGGCGAGCCGGGTACCCAGCTCACCATGCGGACATTCCACATTGGCGGTGCTGCGTCACGGGCAACAGCTGTCGACAACATTCAGGTGAAGCATGGCGGCACCATCCGTCTGCACAACCTCAAAACTGTAGAGCGTGAATCTGGCGAGTTGGTAGCTATTTCACGATCAGGCGCTATCGCTGTTGCAGATGAACATGGCCGCGAGCGCGAGCGCTATAAGCTGCCCTACGGCGCTGTCATTGCTGTGACTGAAAGCGACGCGGTGGAAGCAGGGCAAGTAATTGCACAATGGGACCCGCACACTCACCCAATTGTTGCGGAAGTAGCTGGTGTGGCGACATTTGTCGAGATGGAAGAAGGTCTTTCCATGAATCGTCAGACAGACGACCTGACGGGTTTGACCAATATCACTGTACTTGATCCAAAGGATCGACCCAGTGCGGCGAAAGATCTACGACCCGCAGTGCGCTTAAACGATGCCAAGGGCAATGCCGTAAACCTGCCAGGCAGTGAAGTGCCGGCCAACTATTTCATGCCCAGTAACGCCATCCTAAATATGGAAGACGGCGGCAAAATCGGTATCGGCGATATTATCGCGCGTATCCCGCAAGAAGGTTCTAAGACTCGGGATATTACCGGTGGTCTGCCAAGGGTTGCCGACCTGTTTGAGGCACGCAAGCCAAAAGAGCCAGCGATCTTGGCAGAGGCAACGGGCATCGTTTCCTTCGGTAAGGAAACCAAGGGTAAGCGTCGTTTGGTGATTACACCTGCGGACGGTGATCCGGTAGAAACGTTGATACCAAAGTGGCGCAACATTGGTGTGTTCGATGGCGAACAAGTGGAGCGAGGTGAAACCGTTTGCGACGGTCCGTTCAGTGCCCACGACATTTTGCGCCTAAAAGGCGTCGAAGAGCTTGCGAAGTACATTGTTAATGAAATCCAAGAAGTTTATCGACTCCAAGGTGTGACCATTAACGATAAGCATATCGAAGTCATTTGTCGGCAAATGCTGCGCAAAGTGGAAATCAGCCACTCCGGAGATTCAGACTTCATCCGTGGTGAACAACTGGAATATACCGCTTTGCGTGCTGCCAATCAGATCCTAGAAGCAGATGGTAAGGCGCAAGCAGAGTACCAGCGCCTGTTGCTGGGTATCACCAAGGCATCACTGGCAACGGAATCGTTTATCTCGGCAGCCTCCTTCCAAGAGACGACCCGAGTGCTTACCGAAGCAGCAGTGACCGGCAAGCAGGACCACCTCCGTGGTTTGAAAGAAAACGTCGTAGTCGGCCGCTTGATACCTGCTGGTACCGGCTTGAGCTACCACGCAGACCGCAAGCGGCAGCGCGAAGAAGATTTGGCAGTCGGTGGCGATACGGTTACGGCTGATGAGATCGAACAGGCGCTGAGCGAAGCACTGTCAGCGCGGGAAGCGGAATAAAAAAGGCAGGTGGCGGTGCAGTACAGTGCGTCACTGGCCTTGTTTATCCAGCAAGCCGCGATTAGAATGCCCGCCCCCAAGCGTCGCAGGCGGAAGGCGGGCAGAACAATGAGTCTTTCTTGCAGCTAAGAAGAAAGCAGGAAAGCACGTAGATCGAGCAGATTAAGGCGATCTAAAAAGAAGATCTAAAGGAGATCGACAAAAAATGGCAACAATCAGCCAGCTGGTTCGAAAGCCTCGCAAGCGCAAGGTGGTCAAAAATATCGTTCCTGCACTGCAGGCATGCCCGCAGCGTCGCGGCGTATGCACACGTGTTTATACGACAACACCGAAGAAGCCAAACTCTGCACTGCGCAAAGTATGTCGCGTGCGTTTAACCAATGGTTACGAAGTAACCAGTTATATCGGTGGCGAAGGGCACAACCTGCAAGAGCACTCAGTAGTGCTGATCCGTGGTGGCCGAGTGAAAGATTTGCCCGGTGTTCGATACCACACAGTTCGCGGCTCGCTGGATACCTCCGGTGTGGCCGATCGTCGCCAAGGCCGTTCTAAGTACGGCGCCAAGCGACCTAAGTAAAAACCAACCAACATCGTTCTCAGTAAGGCCCTGATCTGTTCAGGGGATACCTGAAGAAAGGAGAGAAGCATGCCAAGACGTCGAGTCGTCGCGAAGCGGGAAGTACTTCCCGATCCGAAATTTCACAACCAAGTGATTGCTAAGTTCATCAACCACGTCATGGTGAGCGGTAAGAAAGCAGTCGCCGAACGCATTGTTTACGGCGCACTGGACCGCGTACAGTCGCGTGATGGCGCAGACCCTGTTGAGACCTTCGACAAGGCCCTTGACGCAATCGCCCCAATGGTGGAAGTAAAATCTCGCCGGGTCGGTGGTGCAACCTACCAAGTACCTGTGGAAGTTCGGCCATCACGTCGCAACGCCTTGGCCATGCGCTGGCTAGTGGACAGCGCTCGTTCACGCAGCGAAAAGTCTATGGCCGCTCGCTTGGCCGGTGAACTGATGGATGCAGCAGACGGTCGTGGCAGTGCTGTGAAGAAGCGTGAGGACACGCACCGCATGGCCGAAGCCAACAAGGCCTTCGCCCACTACCGCTACTAAGCGAGCAACTACTCCGAATCAGCAGTACGTCCTATGGCCCGCAGCACGCCTATCAATCGCTATCGCAATATAGGCATCGTCGCCCATGTGGATGCGGGCAAAACGACGACTACTGAACGCGTACTGTTTTACACCGGGATTTCCCACAAAATGGGCGAGGTCCATGACGGCGCAGCCGTTATGGATTGGATGGAGCAAGAACAAGAGCGCGGCATCACCATTACATCTGCGGCAACCACCTGTTTTTGGTCCGGTAGCGACCAGCAATACGCCGAACACCGCATCAATATTATTGATACGCCGGGGCATGTGGATTTTACCATCGAGGTGGAGCGCAGCCTGCGGGTGCTGGACGGTGCAGTGGTGGTTTTCTGCGCCACATCGGGAGTAGAGCCACAGTCCGAAACCGTATGGCGGCAAGCGGACAAGTATGCAGTTCCGCGCTTGGTCTTCGTTAACAAGATGGACCGTCAAGGCGCGGACTTTCAGCGCGTACTGGAACAAATCAAAGAGCGTCTTGGCGCACAGCCTGTACCGCTGCAAATGGCCTGGGGTGCTGAAGACGACTTTAAGGGCGTTATCGACTTAATCTCTATGCAGGCCATCGTCTTCGATGCCACAGATCAAGGGACTACCCAAGAACGCATTCCCATACCCGATGATTTATTGGCTGAAGCACAAGCCCAGCGCGAACTATTGGTTGAGGCTGCAGCCGAAGCCAATGACGAGCTGATGGAGCAATATCTGGAAGGAGGCAAACTCTCCGACGGCGACATTGTGAGCGGATTGCGCAGCAGAACATTGGCCAACGAAATTGTTCTCGCCACCTGCGGCAGCGCCTTTAAAAATAAAGGCGTGCAGCCCATGTTAGATGCGGTCATCGACTATCTGCCTGCACCAACCGAGGTAAGGTCGATTGAGGGTGAGCTTAACGATGGCACCACAGCAGTACGAGAATCACAGGACGAGGCTCCTTTTGCCGCCTTGGCTTTCAAAATTGCCACGGACTCTTTCGTCGGTACCCTGACGTTTTTCCGCGTTTATTCAGGAGTGCTAAAAACTGGCGACCAAGTGCTGAACCCCATCAAGGGCAAACGCGAACGCATTGGCCGCATGGTGCAAATGCATGCTAATAACCGTGAAGAAATCGACGAGGTACGGGCGGGTGATATCGCAGCGGTAATTGGCCTCAAAGATGTGACAACCGGCGAAACCCTATGTGCTAAGGAGCACGCCATCACGCTGGAGCGGATGGAATTTCCAGAACCGGTGATTGCCGTAGCGGTGGAGCCGAAGTCGGTAGCAGATCAAGACAAACTGGTACAGGCGCTGGCAAAGCTTGCTCAAGAAGATCCGTCGTTTCGCGTCGAGACCGATAAAGATACCGGCCAAACCATCATCTCGGGAATGGGCGAACTGCATCTGGAAATCATCGTTGACCGCATGAAGCGGGAATTCTCCGTAGCAGCAAATATCGGCAAGCCACAGGTATCCTATAGAGAAACCATTCGCCAAAGCACTGAGCGTGAAGCAGAGTTTATACGTGAGGCTGGGGGCAGAGGGCAATATGGCCACGTGCGCTTACGCATCGAGCCACTAAAGGATGCAGACGGTCAGTACGCCTATGCATTTGCGAATGAAAGCACCCCGGACCAAATTCCAAAGGAGTATGTCTCCGTTATTGATCAGGGCATTCAAGACCAGATGCGTAATGGCGTACTAGCAGGCCATCGACTCATGGGCATTCGCGCAACATTAACCGGTGGTTCCTTCCACGAAACCGACTCATCTGACATGGCGTTCAAAATAGCCGCGGCCATGGCGCTGCGCGAAGCCGTGCTGAGCGCAGATCCTGCTCTGTTGGAGCCGGTAATGAGTGTCGAGGTCGTAACCCCTGAAGAGTTTATGGGCGATGTGGTGGGGGACCTAAACCGCCGTCGCGGCATGATCTCTGGCATGGACGAGAGTCCCTCGGGCAAACTTGTGCGCGCAGACGTCGCGCTATCCGAAATGTTCGGTTACTCCACCGACCTGCGCAGCCGCAGCCAAGGTCGTGCTACCTACACCATGGAATTCGCGAACTACGCAGAAGTGCCACAAAACTTCATGGACAAACTCGGCATACGCCGAGGACCGCCTGCCTAACCCAGCGCGTCTGCCAGCTGGGGCTCAGCGCAACAGGCGGTGGCGGCAAAAGTTGCACGGGCAACAGCCCTATTAGCCATTACTAAAGGGTGGCGCAGCGTTACGGCGGCTTAGCCTTGTTTTTACATCAAAACCTTCCATCTAGACCCTGAATCTGGGCTGTAAATCATGCCCGCAGAATTTTCCTATTTTCCCAGCACAGCTGTTGCCGCTCGGTACTTCAGTCTGTATGATTCGCGGCCCAATCGGGGGAGGAATGAGGGTCAGTTACCTACCCTGGGGCCCTCGGAAAAGGAAGGCGCCTAGGCATCATTGACGAAAATCGTGAGAGTGGGTAGCCAGATTGAGATTACCGGTCGAGGCTATAGCGTCGGCGGATGAACGCTCTTTAACAGGAGAAATGCTTGATAACGCAGTGGCGAGGAAAGGCTTCGTCTGCGGATTATCAGCGACTTTAATTCGGGTTTGGAGTTCGTAAGTGCAAAACCAGCGTATTCGCATACATCTGAAGGCATTCGATCATCGCTTAATTGATGTGTCGACCCAAGAAATCGTAGACACCGCCAAGCGCACGGGCGCACAGGTGAGGGGTCCGATTCCTCTGCCCACACGCAAGGAGCGGTTTACGATCTTGATCTCCCCTCACGTCAACAAAGACGCGCGGGATCAGTACGAAATCCGCACCCATAAAAGACTCCTAGACATTGTTGAACCCACAGAAAAAACCGTGGACGCGCTGATGAAGCTCGATCTGGCGGCTGGGGTTGAAGTGCAAATTAGTTTGAATTGAGTAGAAGCTGTCTCGCCAGCAATGGCTTGACGGCTTTTTATTGTTTGATACCAAAAGGCTCCGATAGGGAGCTGGCGATAGGCGTAAGCCGGACTTTGGTCTTCTGCCTCCTAAACGGAGGAAGAGGGACGGGAGTCCGCACGCTGGTGGAAGCGCTAATGGTAGAACGATTAAGAGAACGCTTAAGGTAGGAAAGCCAATGGCTATTGGATTGATAGGTAAAAAAAGCGGCATGACACGCATCTTCAACGAAGAAGGCGAATCAGTGCCCGTCACTGTCATTGAAGCAGAGCCTAACCGGGTCACCCAAGTAAAGAGCCTGGAGAGCGATGGCTATGTCGCGATTCAAGTGACTACCGGCGAGCGCCGTCGCAGCAGGGTAACCAAGGCGATGGCGGGCCATTTCGCCAAAGCCAATGCGGGCACCGGACGCGGCCTGTGGGAATTTCGCGTCGATGAAGCCGGTGAGCTAGCCATTGGCGGTGAGTTGGCAGTGGATCAATTTGAAGCAGGCCAAATTGTCGATGTGCAAGGCACCTCAAAGGGAAAGGGCTTCGCCGGCACCATCAAGCGTTGGAACTTCCGCGGTCAAGACAACACCCACGGCAACTCCATATCGCACCGTGCGCCGGGTTCCATTGGTCAATGTCAAACCCCCGGTCGCGTATTTAAGGGCAAGAAAATGTCGGGCCACATGGGAGCAGCCCGTGTGACCACGCAAAATTTAGAAATCGTCCGCGTGGACGCCGAGCGCAACTTGATTATGGTCAAAGGCGCAATTCCTGGCGCACCCGGTGGCGATGTCTGCATTCGACCAGCGGTTAAAGGTCGGTCGGGCACAGGAGACGCGAAATGAACCTAAACCTCGCAGTAGATGGCGGCAGCGTTGAAGTTGCCGATACCGCATTCAGCCGAGAATACAACGAAGCCCTAGTGCATCAGGTTGTAGTCGCCTACATGGCAGGTGCGCGTCAGGGTTCGCGAGCCCAGAAAAATCGCTCTGCAGTCAGCGGTGGTGGCAAGAAGCCTTGGCGTCAAAAAGGCACTGGTCGTGCTCGCGCGGGTACTACGCGTTCACCGATTTGGCGTTCTGGTGGCGTCACGTTTGCGGCGCAGCCACAGGATCATTCAACCAAGGTAAACCGAAAGATGTACCGCGGTGCGCTGCAGTGCATTGTTTCCGAGCTGATTCGTCAGGAACGCTTGGTTGCCATTGGGTCGTTCTCTGTAGAGGCGCCGAAAACCAAGGCGCTGCTAGCCAAGCTTAAAGAGCTAGACATTTCAGGTGCGCTAATCGTCACCGAAGAAGTGGACCAGAATCTGTTTTTGGCGGCACGGAATGTCAAAGGCATCGACGTTCGCGATGTTGATGGCCTCGACCCGGTCAGCCTCATCAGCTACGAAAAGGTACTTATTACCGTGCCCGCGCTGAAAAAATTGGAAGAGGTGCTGGCATGAATCAAGAGCGCATTTTTACCGTACTGCGCGAGCCGCATATTACAGAGAAAGTCTCTGTGCAGGGCGAAGTTGCAAACCAGTACGCGTTCAAAGTGGCCGTAGACGCAACCAAGAGCGAGATTCGCGCTGCGGTTGAGGACATTTTTAGCGTCTCTGTAACCAAGGTCACCACCGCCAACGTGAAGGGCAAGCTAAAGCGCACCGCACGTGGCATGTCGCGTAAAAAGAATTGGAAAAAAGCATACGTAACTGTAGCTGCGGGCCAAGAGCTCGACTACATGGTTGCGGAATAAGGGTTTAGGCATGGCTGTTGTAAAGGCAAAACCAACCTCACCAGGACGCCGATTTGTCGTCAAGGTTGTTGATTCAGAGCTGCATAAAGGTGCCCCGCATAAAGCGCTACTGACACCGCAGAAAAAGTCAGGTGGGCGTAACAACGCAGGCCGTATCACCACTCGTCATCGTGGCGGCGGTCACAAGCAGCATTACCGAATCATCGACTGGAAGCGCAACAAAGACGGCATCCCTGCAGTAGTGGAGCGGTTGGAATACGACCCCAATCGCACCGCGAACATCGCGCTGTTAAAATATGCTGACGGCGAGCGCCGCTATATTATCGCGCCCAAAGGCGTGCACGCAGGCGACCCCATCATGAGTGGGCCAACCTCACCGATTAAGCCCGGTAACACATTGGCCATCAGAAACATTCCCGTAGGTAGTGTCATTCACTGCATCGAACTCAAGCCCGGCAAAGGGGCGCAAATGGTGCGCAGCGCTGGGGGCTCTTGTCAGTTGGTCGCACGCGAAGGCAGTTATGCGACTCTGCGTATGCGTTCAGGCGAAATGCGGCGTGTACTCAGCGAATGCCGAGCCACCTTGGGCGAAGTTGGCAATAGCGAACACAGCCTGCGGTCATTGGGTAAGGCCGGCGCGAAGCGGTGGCGCGGTGTGCGCCCAACAGTGCGCGGTGTAGCTATGAACCCAGTCGACCACCCACATGGTGGTGGTGAAGGCAAGACATCAGGCGGACGTCATCCAGTAACCCCTTGGGGTGTGCCGACCAAGGGACACAAAACCAGAAAGAACAAGCGCACTGACGATCTTATCGTTCGTCGTCGCGGTAAGCGCTAGTTAAGCGTTAGAGGAGAACGATAAGTGCCTAGATCTCTATTTAAAGGACCCTTCGTAGACACCCATTTGTTGAAGAAGGTAGAGAAAGCTGTTGAGAACAACGAGCGACGACCGATCAAAACGTGGTCGCGCCGCTCTATGGTGATGCCAGAAATGGTCGGCCTAACTATTGCCATATATAACGGTCGCCAACATGTGCCAGTGGTCGTAAATGAAGACATGGTAGGGCACAAGCTCGGCGAGTTTGCACCCACTCGAACCTACCGCGGTCACGCGGCTGACAAGAAAGCCAAACGCTAAAGCAGCGGCGGAATAGAGGATTACGATGCAAGTCAGTGCCATAGCAAAACGCTTACAGATTTCGCCGCAGAAGGTGCGGCTGGTCGCGGATCAGGTCCGTGGCAAGCCAGTGGCCGATGCGCTGGACATCCTAAACTTCAGCACCAAGAAGGGTGCAGTACTGGTAAAGAAAACAGTTGAGTCAGCGATTGCCAATGCTGAGCACAACGAAGGTGTTGATGTAGACGATCTGAGAATTTCAGAAATCTATGTCAACGAAGGCATGACCATGAAGCGGATTCGCCCGCGTGCAAAGGGTAGAGCCGACCGAATTTTAAAGCGTAGCTGTCACATCACCGTGACGGTTTCCGATACGGAATAAGAGAACAGTATGGGTCAAAAAGTACATCCAACCGGTATACGCCTTGGCATTGTCAAGGATCACACCTCTGTCTGGTATGCCGACAAAAAGAACTACGCGGAATATCTGCTGAACGATCTGGAAGTGCGCCATTATCTGCGTAAGCGCTTGGCTGATGCTTCAGTAGGGCGCATAGAGATTGCCCGTCCAGCGCAAACTGCGCGGGTCACTATTCACACCGCGCGGCCGGGTATCGTAATCGGTAAGAAAGGCGAGGATGTGGACAAGCTGCGCAAAGAACTGTCCAAGCGCATGGGTGTGCCCGTGCACATCAATATCGAAGAAATCCGTAAGCCAGAGCTTGACGCCGTGTTGGTTGCGCAAAATGTAGCCCAACAGCTCGAGCGCCGAGTGCAGTTTCGCCGCGCCATGCGTCGGGTGATCCAAAACGCTATGCGTCTCGGCGCCGAAGGTATCAAGGTGCGCGTGGCCGGCCGCTTAGGCGGCGCAGAAATTGCTCGTTCCGAGGTTTACCACGAAGGCCGAGTACCCTTGCACACGCTGCGGGCGGATATCGATTACGCAACGTTTGAAGCCGAGACCACCTACGGGATCCTCGGCATCAAGGTGTGGATTTTTAAAGGCGAAGTTATTGGGTCAAATGCACCTGCGGCAGCGCCTCAAGGTTAGTGCGGCTTAGAAAAAGACAGTACCGAATAGTTCAGTACAAATAGTTAAGTACCAAATAGTTAAGTACAGAGATGTTACAGCCAAAAAGAACGAAATTTAGAAAGATGCACAAGGGCCGCAACCGCGGTTTGGCATTGCGCGGCTCCAAAGTCAGCTTTGGTGAGTTCGGCTTAAAGGCAGTTGGCCGCGGACGTATGACAGCCCGACAAATTGAGGCCGGGCGTCGAGCAATGACCCGACGTATTCGTCGTGGCGGTAAAATTTGGATTCGGGTTTTTCCGGATAAGCCAATTACCAAGAAGCCTTTAGAGGTTCGCCAAGGTAAGGGTAAGGGTAGCGTCGAATATTGGGTGGCCCTGATTCAGCCGGGCAAAGTGCTTTACGAGATGCAGGGTGTGCCTGAAGAAGTGGCACGCGAAGCATTGAGCTTGGCGGCGGCAAAGCTGCCTTTCAAAACAGTATTTGTGAAACGGACGGCGATGTAATGAAGGTCCAAGAGATTCGAGAAAAGAGCAAGGACGAGTTACAGGCGGAAATCTTGCGGCTACAGCGCGAGCACTTTTCGCTGCGTATGCAAAGAGCCAGTGGCCAGCTTGGACAAACACACCTGCTTAAAGAAGTTCGTCGTGATATCGCTCGCGTGAAAACGGTGATGAAGGAGACACAAGATGTCTGATAGCCCAGAGGCAAAGGCGAGTAATCCCCGCGCCGTTTCCGGCGTAGTGGTCAGTGATCGCATGGAAAAAAGCATTACAGTGAAGGTAGAGCGCCGCGTAAAGCACCCGGTGTACGGCAAGTTTGTGCGTAAGTCTTCAAAGATTCACGCCCATGACGAGAATAACGATTGCAACGTTGGAGACACCGTAACAGTCGTGGAGTGTCGTCCGCTTTCAAAGACCAAGACTTGGACGCTGCAAAGCATCGACGTTCGATCCACCGGAGTCTAACGAGCCATGATTCAAACAGAAACAATGCTTGAGATCGCTGACAACAGCGGCGCCCGCAAAGTTCAGTGCATCAAAGTACTGGGCGGTAGCCATCGGCGTTATGCCGGCATAGGCGACATCATTAAGGTAACCGTGAAGGAAGCAATTCCGCGCGGTCGCGTACGCAAAGGTCAGGTGATGGACGCTGTAGTCGTAAGAACCCGCAAGGGTGTGCGACGTCAGGACGGTTCCTTGATCAAATTCGATCAAAACGCTGCTGTACTACTTAATGCGAACAAGCAGCCTATTGGAACGCGCATTTTCGGGCCGGTAACGCGTGAACTCAGATCAGAAAAATTCATGCGTATCGTGTCGCTGGCACCAGAGGTTTTATAAGGACTGGTTAAGCAATACGCGCCTAATCAAGACATAGAAAAGAGATTCGGAAGAGAAAGTCGGCATGTTAAAGATCAAGAAAAATGACGAGGTAGTAGTTATCGCCGGTCGCGACAAAGGGCGTCGCGGCGAAGTGCTGCGTATCCTAAAAGACGGACGTCTGATGGTCGCTGGCATCAATATGGTGAAGAAGCACAAGCGCCCGAATCCAAATTCCGGCGACCAAGGTGGCATCGTGCCGCAGGAAGCGCCCATTCAGGTATCGAATGTAGCGATCTGGAATCACGAAGCAGAGAAGGCCGACCGGGTTGGCCTGAAAATCGAAGATGGACGCAAAGTTCGTGTCTTCAAGTCCAATGGCAAAGAGATTGATGACTAACCATGGGTAAATTATACGAACATTACCGCAGCGCAATTCGGCCCCAGCTGCAAAAGGATTTGGGTATCGAAAATCCTATGGCAGTGCCGAAGATCACCAAGGTCACCCTAAACATGGGTGTGGGCGAAGCGATAGCAGATCGCAAAGTGATGGAAGCAGCGGTAACAGATATGACCGCAATTGCTGGCCAGCAGCCGGTTATTTGCTTAGCGCGTAAGTCTGAAGCGGGCTTCAAAATACGCGAGGGCTATCCTATTGGCTGCAAGGTCACGTTGCGAAGCGAGCGCATGTACGACTTCATCGAGCGCCTAGTCGATGTCGCCATTCCACGTATGCGCGACTTCCGTGGCCTGAACCCAAAGGCCTTTGATGGCCGCGGTAACTTCAGCATGGGTATTACTGAACAGATCGTATTCGCAGAAATCGACTACGACAAAATCGACAAAATTCGTGGCATGGACATCTGTGTCACGACGTCAGCGCAAACAAACGAAGAGGCTCTTGAACTGCTGAAAGCGTTCAAGTTCCCCTTCCGAACATAGGATAAGAGGCAAAGAATGGCTAAGCGATCCATGATCGAACGAGAAAAGAAACGTACTCGTGCCCGTGACAAGTACGGTGCGAAGCGTGATGCGCTGCGTGCAATTATTGCCGACCGTAACGTCAGCGATGAAGAACGTTGGGACGCGCAGCTCAAGCTGCAGGCACAGCCCCGTGACGCCAGTCGTGTACGCCGCCAGCGCCGTTGCGGCCTTACCGGTCGTCCACACGGTGTTTATCGAAAGTTCGGACTGTCACGCAACATGCTGCGCGAAGCAGCCATGCGCGGCGATGTGCCGGGCTTGGTCAAGGCGAGTTGGTAGGAAACAAATCATGACGATGCAAGACCCAATAGCAGACCTACTAACCCGTATGCGCAACGCGCAAATGGCCGGGCATGTGGAAGTGCAAATGCCTCATTCAAAGGCTAAGTGCGCGATCCTCGACGTGCTGGTAAGCGAAGGCTTTATCGACGGTTACACAGTCTCCGACGAAGTGAAGGCCATCATCACAGTGCAGCTCAAATACCACAATGGCGGCCCGGTAATCGAAGAGATCGCCCGAGTGAGCCGCCCCGGTCTGCGAATTTACAAAGAAAGCAACGATATTCCCAAGGTGCGTGGTGGACTAGGGGTCGCCATTGTGAGCACCAATCGGGGTGTAATGACGGACAAAGCCGCCCGTGCGCGGGGTATCGGTGGCGAAGTGCTGTGCACCGTATTTTAGGAGAAGGTAATGTCACGCGTAGCAAATAGCCCTGTAAACCTACCATCTGGTGTTGAGGTGAAGCTCAACGGCCAAGAGGTCTCGGTGAAAGGCGCTAAAGGACAAATGGCCTTCGCAATTCACGACTCTGTAACCCTTGTGCAAGAAGAGGGTGTACTGAAGGTGAGCGCCAAGGACGAAGACCGAGGCGCTACCGCCATGGCAGGAACCATGCGCGCTATCGTGCAAAACATGGTCACCGGCGTATCGGAAGGTTTTGAGAAAAAACTTGAACTGCAGGGCGTTGGCTATCGTGCCCAAGCACAGGGCAAGAAACTCACCATGCAGTTGGGCTTTTCGCATCCGGTGGAATACGAACTGCCAGAAGGAATCAGCGCAGAAACACCCACACAAACAGAGATTGTTATCGCTGGTGTCGACAAGCAGCGAGTGGGTCAGGTGTGCGCCGAAATCAGAAGCTTTAGACCGCCAGAGCCATACAAAGGCAAGGGCGTGCGCTACGCGGGTGAATACGTGCGGCGCAAGGAAGCTAAGAAGAAGTAGCGCTAAGCATTAATATTGGCTTGTTTGACCCAGGGTCAAAACCGGCACGTTTAAGAAGATTAGGTTAAGAAAAGAACGATGAACCAAAAGAAAGTAAGCAGACTCAGACGAGCGCGCCGCAGCCGCATGAAGATGCGCGAACTTGGCGCCACGCGGTTGTCAGTGTCGCGTACTCCTCGCCACATATACGCCCAAGTAATCTCTGCCGACGGCGGTACGATCTTGGCCCAGGCAAGTACGCTAGATGCAGATTTGCGTTCAGGCCAAACGGGCAACGTAGAAACTGCTGCGAAAGTCGGGGCATTGATTGCCGAGCGTGCAAAAGCCCAGGGCGTCACGGCAGTAGCCTTTGATCGTTCTGGATTTAAATACCATGGCCGCGTGAAAGCGTTAGCAGATGCGGCCCGCGAAGGTGGATTGGAGTTTTAGATGGCTTATTCCGAAGAAATCCGAGAGGAAGGACTGGTTGAAAAACTCGTTCAAGTTAATCGTGTTGCCAAGGTAGTGAAAGGAGGCCGCATTTTTGGTTTCACTGCGCTAACCGTAGTTGGCGATGGTAACGGCAAAGTAGGCTTTGGCCGGGGTAAGGCACGTGAAGTGCCGACCGCCATCCAAAAAGCTATGGAAGCCGCACGCCGCAACATGGTTGAAGTGGACCTCAATGGCGACACCCTTTGGTACGCCACAACCGCGCGGCATTCGGCCTCAAAGGTCTACATGCAGCCTGCATCAGAAGGTACTGGTGTTATTGCTGGTGGCGCCATGAGGGCTGTTTTGGAAGCAGCCGGTGTGCAAAACGTCTTAGCTAAGTGCTACGGCTCGACCAACCCAGTCAATGTTGTGCAGGCTACTTTTAAGGCCCTAACAGGTTCCAAGTCGCCAACCCGGGTAGCCGAGAAGCGCGGCAAGGACGTTGATTCCATCGTTGCCTAAGGCACGCGGAACGAAGTAAGACCTTTGAGAAAAAGGTAGGAAGGAAAGGCAGATGAGTGACAAGACAGTAACTGTGACCCTGACAAAAAGCCCGATCGGTCGGCTGAAGAATCATAAAGCCTGCGTTGCTGGTCTAGGTTTGCGTCGTATTGGCCACACCGTCACGTTAGAAGATACCCCCTCAGTTCGGGGCATGATCAATCGCGTTTACTACATGGTGCGCGTTGAGGGAGAAGGTTAATGCAACTGAACGATTTACACCCAGCTGCAGGCAGTAAAAAAGCCAAGCGTCGTGTAGGCCGCGGGCAAAGCTCTGGCTTTGGTAAAACCGCAGCTCGCGGCCAAAAGGGTCAAAAGGCTCGCTCTGGCGGCGGTGTTCGCCCGGGCTTTGAAGGCGGGCAGCTACCCTTGCAAATGCGCATTCCAAAGTTCGGGTTTCGCTCGCGTATAGGTATGGGCACAGCAGAAGTGCGGTTGAGCGAGTTGAATAAAGTGGACGGTAAAGTGGTCACCTTGGAAACACTGAAAGCGGCAAACGTGGTGCGCAAAGACAAGAAGCGCGCACGTATTATGCTGTCCGGTGAAGTCAGCAAGGGTCTCAAGGTTGAAGACGCCGATGTGGCAGTCACTAAGGGTGCTCGTGCCGCCATTGAAGCAGCCGGCGGCCAAGTGATTGATGTAGCGGTGCCCGAGCGGGGCCGTCTAGAAAAGAAGCAGAAGCCAGCAGCGGTAGAGTAACGGCAGCGGCGATCGCGAGAACCGCAGCAAGTAGTAAATAGAAAGAAGATTCCGAGAAGCAAAGATAAAGAAACACCATGTCGCGTAATCAGGAAGACATAGCCAATCAACTGGCAGGCAATCAGGCGGGAGTCGCAGAACTCCGCAGCCGTCTGCTGTTTGTCTTGTTTGCATTGCTGGTGTATCGAATCGGCACCCATATTCCCGTACCGGGCATAGACCCTAGCCAGCTGCAGGCGTTGTTTAATCAAAATCAAGGCGGCATTCTCGAACTGTTTAACATGTTCTCTGGCGGCGCCTGGGAACGTATGAGTATTCTTGCGCTGGGCGTTATTCCCTACATTACTGCCAGCATTATCATGAACCTGCTGACCATGATGTGGCCCCAGTTCCAGCAGTGGCGCAAAGAAGGCGAAGCCGGTCGTCGCAAGATTACCAAGGCCACCCGCTATCTAACCCTGGGTATCGCGTTAATACAGGGCACGTCCTTGGCAGTAACGTTGGGCAACCAAGGTCTGGCCTTCGATGCTGGCCCAAGCTTCCTGTTCGTCGCTGCGCTAACCTTGGTTACTGGCTCCATGTTTATGATGTGGCTGGGAGAGCAAATTACCGAGCGCGGCGTTGGCAACGGTATATCCTTGCTGATCTTCTCCGGCATCGTTTCCGGGTTTCCGGCGGCTATCGGACAAATGTTTGAAGCGGCTCGACTGGGCAATATCAACATCATCGCGCTATTAGTGATGGCCGCATTGGCGGTGGGTGTAGTGTGGTTTGTGGTGCGCGTTGAAAGAGGCCAACGGCGTATCACAGTGAACTACGCTAAGCGGCAACAAGGCCGTCGCATGGTGCAGGCGCAAAGCAGCCATTTACCGCTAAAAATTAATATGGCTGGTGTTATCCCAGCGATCTTCGCTTCCAGCCTGCTGCTTGCTCCGGCCTCCATGGCCAGCTGGTTTGGTAGCAACCCCGGCATGGGTGCGCTACAGCAAATTGCCCTAGTGCTCTCGCCCGGGCAACCGCTGTACATCATGATGTTTGCAGCCGGCATTATTTTCTTCAGCTTCTTCTATACCGCCATCATGTTTGACCCTAAAGATGTGGCCGACAATTTAAAACGTCAGGGTGCCTACGTCCCGGGTATTCGTCCGGGAGCGCAGACCTCTAAGTACATCGACGATGTGATTACGCGGTTAACGGTATTCGGCGCCCTGTATGTGACCTTAGTCTGCTTGTTGCCAGAATTTATGGTGGTGTTTTTCGACACTTCATTCCAGCTTGGCGGCACGGCGGTTCTGATCGTAGTCGTGGTGGCCATGGACTTTATGGCCCAAGTGCAGTCGCACTTAATGAGCAGCCAGTACGCCAAGCTCATGGAGAAGTCCAAAATCCAAAACTATGGCAAGCGGCGCTAGGCGCTAAAACAGGTTAGGACAATGAAAGTAAGAGCATCGGTAAAGAAAATTTGTCGCAACTGCAAAATCGTCAAACGCCACGGCGTCGTGCGCGTGATCTGCAGTGCAGAACCCCGTCATAAGCAGCGCCAAGGATAGTTGGCGGCTATGACTTCAAGTGTAAGACGGAGCGAATAAATGGCACGTATTGCCGGCATAAACATCCCGGATAACAAACACGCGCGGATCTCGTTGACCTATATCTTTGGTATTGGAGCAACGACAGCAGAGAAAATCTGTGATGCCGCAGGTGTAAAACCCGATGAAAAAATTGGTGAGTTAGACGAAGCTAATTTGGACGCGATTCGTAGTGAAGTCGCGAAACATACGGTAGAAGGCGATCTGCGCCGTGAAAACTCAATGAACATCAAACGTCTGATGGACTTGGGTTGCTATCGCGGTATGCGTCATCGGCGGCACTTGCCGGTGCATGGTCAGCGCACACGAACTAATGCGCGAACCCGTAAGGGCCCGCGTCGACCGATTCGCAAATAGCGTCATTGTGAACACGGCTTGGCGTCAAAACGTCGAGCGGAAACAAGCAGGGTAAGTAGATATGGCGGAAAAAAAGAAAGCAAAGCGCGTAGTAGTAGACGGGCTTGCTCATATTCACGCTTCGTTTAACAACACGATCATTACGATTACAGATCGTCAGGGTAACGCGTTGAGCTGGGCTACCTCGGGTGGTTCGGGTTTTCGTGGCTCGCGTAAAAGTACACCATTTGCTGCGCAGGTGGCTGCAGAGCGTGCGAGTAACGTAGCCGTAGAATTCGGCATGAAGAGCGTTGACGTGTTTGTAAAAGGCCCGGGACCGGGTCGTGAATCCGCTGTTCGAGCGATTAACGCCGCCGGATTGAAGATCAATAGCATCGCCGACGTCACACCGATACCGCATAACGGTTGTCGTCCGCCCAAGCGTCGTCGCGTTTAACGCTACCGCTGGCTAACAGAATACTCACGGAGAACTACGTATGGCCCGTTACTTAGGACCAAAACTGAAACTGAGCCGTCGCGAGGGCACCGACCTGTTCTTGAAGAGCGGCGTGCGTCCGATCGACTCCAAGTGCAAGATCGACAATGCGCCCGGTCAGCATGGCATCCGTCGTGGTCGGTTATCCGACTACGCAGTGCAGTTGCGTGAAAAGCAAAAAGTACGCCGCATCTATGGCGTGCTAGAAAAACAGTTCCGTAACTACTATAAAGCAGCGGACCGTAAGAAAGGCGCAACTGGTGAAAACCTGCTAAAGCTCCTGGAATGCCGTTTAGATAACGTTGTATATCGTATGGGCTATGGCTCTACCCGTGCGGAAAGCCGCCAGTTGGTGTCGCATAAATCCATCACGGTGAATGGCGGTATCGTAAACATTGCGTCCTATCAGGTAAAAGCTGACGACGTCGTCGCTGTTGCCGAAAAATCCCGCGGCCAGCTGCGTATTCAGGCTGCTTTGCAGCTTGCAGCCCAGCGTGGTCAAGGCGATTGGGTTGAAGTAAACGCAGAGAAGATGGAAGGCACGTTTAAGCGCCTACCTGATCGCGAAGAGCTACCTGCTGAGATTAACGAAAACCTCATCGTAGAGCTTTACTCCAAGTAATTTTCATCACGCCGAATTTGGCGCTTGTGGGAGACACAAAATATGTCACAGCTGGTTAATGATTTTCTGACACCACAACAAATCGATGTACAGTCCGATAGCCCGTTTCGGGCCAAGGTAACCCTTGAGCCACTAGAGCGCGGGTTTGGGCATACCTTAGGTAATACGCTGCGTCGCATTTTGCTGTCGTCTATGCCCGGCTGCGCTATTACCGAAGTGCAAATCGACGGCGTGCTCCACGAATACAGCACCATGGAAGGTGTACAGGAAGATGTCATCGACATCTTGCTGAATCTCAAAGACATCAGCATCGTCATGCACAACCAAGACGAAGGCGTTATTACGTTGAGCAAGGATGGCTCAGGAGCAGTGGTCGCCGGCGATTTCCAGCTTACCGAAGATATCGAGATCGCCAACCCAGACCATGTGGTATGCCACCTCAACGACAAAGGCTCCATCCGCATCGAAGCACGGGTAACCCGCGGCCGTGGCTATGTTCCTGTCGATTCTCAAGCTGATTCCGAAGAAGAAAGCCGGTCCATTGGCACGCTGCGTCTGGATGCCTCTTATAGCCCAATGCGACGGGTGTCCTACAGCGTAGAAAGTACTCGCGTAGAGCAGCGTACAGACTTAGATAAGTTGGTTCTTGATTTGGAAACCAACGGGACCATCGATCCGGAAGAATCGATTCGCCGCGCGGCGACCATTTTGCAGCACCAGCTGGCAGTATTCGTCGACCTCGATAACGAAAAAGAGCAGGTTGTCGAGGAGAAAGAGGACGAAGTTGACCCAATACTTATTCGCCCCGTCGATGACTTGGAGCTAACGGTGCGCTCTGCCAACTGCCTGAAGGCAGAAAACATTTACTACATTGGCGATTTGATTCAGCGCACAGAAGTCGAACTGCTGAAAACCCCTAATTTGGGTAAGAAGTCTTTGACCGAGATTAAGGATGTGTTGGCCTCTCGTGGCCTAGCACTTGGCATGCGGTTGGAAAACTGGCCACCAGCGAATCTGCACGGCGGACGACTGTAAGCCGCAGTTAGGCAAATAGAAAAAAACGATTCTTGCGTTGTGAAACGCAGACATTAGCGACAGGAACGAACCATGCGTCATCGAAAGAGTGGCAGACAGCTCAATAGAAATAGCTCACATCGCAAGGCGATGTTTAGCAATATGGCTGCCTCGTTGATAGAAAGCGAAGTGATCAAAACTACGCTGCCGAAGGCAAAAGAGCTGCGTCGGGTAGTCGAGCCGCTGATCACGCTGGCTAAGCAAGACTCTGTAGCTAACCGTCGGCTGGCGTTTTCGCGAACACGCAGTAAAGCTGCTGTGGGCAAGCTATTTTCGGAGTTCGGTCCGCGCTACCAAGACCGCCCCGGCGGTTATACACGCATCTTAAAGTGCGGCTTCCGGGCCGGGGATGCGGCGCCCATGGCTTACATTGAGCTAGTGGGTCGACCCATCGTTAACGAAGAAAGGGACGAAGACTACAACAGCGCCCAAGCCTTGCCGGCAAGTGAAGAAACGGCGGTAGAGGAAACGACAGCAGTCGAAAGCCCTGTAGAAGAGACCGCAGCGGAGGAAACTCCTGCAGCAGAAGCCGCTGCTGAAGAAACGACAGCGGTGGTCGAAGAGGTGACGGACGACACAGCAAGCGACGCTGAGGACACTGACGCGAACCCAGCCGAACAAGGCGACGACAAAAAAGACGGTTAAACGTATATGAATACAAGCTTTCACCCGACACCGCGAACGTTAATGGGTCCCGGACCCTCGGATGTCCATCCCCGCGTACTCGGCGCTATGGCGAAAGCGACTATTGGTCACCTAGATCCAGAATTTGTGGGTCTAATGGAAGACATCAAAGAGCTGATGCGCTACACCTTCCGCACGGCCAACTCTCTGACTCTGCCTCTGTCTGCGCCAGGTTCAGCCGCAATGGAAGCATCCTTTGCCAACCTACTAGAGCCAGGTGACAAGGCCATTGTTTGCATGAATGGCGTCTTCGGCATGCGCATGGCAGAAAATGTCAGACGTATGGGCGGCGAGCTGATCACCGTTGAAGACGAATGGGGTACTCAAGTCGACCCTGAGAAGCTCAAGGCGGCATTGCAGACTCATCCTGACGCCAAAATCGTCGCATTTGTTCACGCCGAGACATCTACTGGTGTTTGCAGTGATGTGAAAACCCTCTGTGCACTGGCGAAAGAAGCGGGCTGTCTCACCATTGTGGATTCGGTAACAGGCCTCGCGGGTGTGGAACTGCAGGTTGACGAATGGCAGGCCGATGTCGCCTATTCCGGCACCCAAAAGTGTCTTTCGGCACCTCCCGGTATCAGTCTGATCACTTTCAGCCAAGCCGCAGCAGACCGCGTTAAGTCCAGAAACACTCCAGTGCAAAGCTGGTTCCTAGACCTATCGCTGTTAATGGCCTATTGGGACGGCGAAGGCGGCGGTCGCACCTACCACCACACCGCGCCGGTGAACGCGATGTACGGACTGCACGAAGCCTTGCTCATGGTTAAGGAGCAAGGCCTAGAAGAATGCTGGGTCAAACACCGCACCATGCATGCCTCACTGCACGAAAATCTTACAGGTTTGGGTCTGGAATTTGTCGTCGATAGCTCCTATCGGCTACCCCAGTTGAACTTGGTGAGAGTGCCAGAAGGGGTGGACGAAGCTGCCGTGCGGCAACAGCTGTTGCGAGAATTCAATCTCGAAATCGGTGCCGGTCTGGGCGCCTTTGCTGGCAAAGTCTGGCGCATCGGACTCATGGGTTACTCAGCGCGCCGAGAAAATGTGCAGCTGTGCACCAGCGCCCTAAGGGCCTGCCTACCCGGCTAACGGCGGTGGCGACCGCTTAGCTAACCCGACACCGTCTGAGGCTGCACTTACACGAGCAGCTGAGTCCAGCCAATCGAGACTAAGAAAGAGTCTCCTTTAGAAACCGTCCGGTGTGGGATTTCTTAATTTTCGCCACCTGCTCTGGCGTACCTGTAGCGATTATTTCTCCTCCCCCCGAGCCGCCTTCCGGACCCAAATCGACAATCCAGTCAGCAGTTTTTATAACGTCTAGGTTGTGCTCAATGACTACGA
>PCCE01000039.1 GCA_002731575.1 Gammaproteobacteria bacterium
GAAGTGCTTTCTCGTTCGACTTGCATGTATTAGGCGTGCCGCCAACGTTCAATCTGAGCCATGATCAAACTCTTCAGTTTAATTTTTTCGACTTTCGGTTTGGTCTAGATTGTTCTTTCAAAACTTCAAAAAAACTTTCTTTGCCTCGCCATGATGCCGAGTAATCATTTACTCAAAACGAATTACGTGTTCCCACACGAATGGCTTGTTTGTACATTTTGCTTCTTCATATTTGCGCAACCGCTCGTAAGGGTTGTGCAGTGAAGAACCACAATGCACTTGCTTTGTATTTTTAAAGATCGGCAGCTTAGCTCTCTCGGGCCTTGCTGCGGGGAGGCGTATAATACGCATATCGAAAGGGCGCGCAACCGCAATTTGCAAAAAAGTTCACGTTTTTTTTTCGGGCTATTTGGCTAGTCCCCGCGCACGATCAAGTGGTAGTTCTTTTTCCCTTTGCGTATGAGGTAGTAGCGCTGAAATAAGGCGTCATCGAAGGGCAAAACTCTCGCCATATCGTCAACTTGGGCACCATTAACCTTGATGCCGTTCGCCTGAATCAGCTTGCGAGCCTCGCCGGTAGACTTGCAAAGAGCCGCATCAACCAGCGCGGTTAGCAGCCCTGTTCCCACAGCACATTGGCTACTGGACAACCCATCTTGCTGCAGCTGTAGCAGATCGCCTTCGCGCAGTTGTGTGATATCACCAGCAAACAGCGCCTCGCTAATGCGTTCAGCAGCGACCACGGCGTCTGGCCCATGCACGAGGGCTGTGACTTCTTGGGCTAATTTACGATGGGCTCCCCGCCGCTCGGGATGCTCTTGCATCAGGCTTTCGAGGTGCGTTATGTCTGTCTTCGGCAAAAACGTAAACAGCCGTAAGAACTTACTCACATCGGCGTCCGCGCTGTTAAGCCAGAATTGATAAAAGGTGTAGGGCGATGTCTTGTTCGCGTCCAGCCAGACAGCACCGCTTGCCGACTTACCGAACTTAGTGCCATCAGCCCTCGTCACCAATGGCGTTGTAAGTGCAAAGGCGCTTTTGCCCGTATGCCGACGGATCAAATCTATGCCCGATACTATGTTGCCCCACTGATCGCTACCGCCGATCTGCAGCAGACAGTCCTCGCTTTGCGCCAGACGCAAAAAATCCATGGCTTGCAGCAGCATGTAGCTGAACTCGGTGTAGGAAATACCCTGCTCTGCCCGCTCTAACCGAGCCTTTACCGAATCCCGCTGAATCATGCCATTAACTGAAAAGTGTTTGCCGATATCGCGCAGGAAATCGATGACATTGAGGTCCGAGGTCCAATCCAAATTGTTCACAATTGTCGCCGCAGAGCCGTCTGCGGCGGTGAAATCTAAAAAGCGACCTACCTGAGTCTGCAATTTCTCTACCCAAGAACTTACCGTGGCACTTTCGTTAAGCGAGCGTTCATCGTCACGAAAAGACGGATCGCCAATCAAGCCAGTAGCACCGCCCAGCAACAGTAGCGGCCGGTGGCCCTGCAGTTGAAATCTGCGCAGTGCGAGCAAAGGCACTAGACTGCCCACATGCAAACTGTCTGCGGTGGGGTCAAAGCCGCAATACAGCACTCGATTAGCCGCATCGAGATGCTCGATTAATCCTGCTTCATCCGATATCTGTACCAGCAAACCACGCCAACGCAGTTCTTCGACAAACGCCTGTGCGCTCATTTGCTCTTTCCCTGTTTATGCATCCAATCCGATAGGCCAATAGCCTTACCCAAAATTACGCCCGAAAGCAGCGCGCGGCAAACTTTACCAAAAGATGCTGTGCGATAAGAACAACCAGCATAAAAACTAAGTCCATTGAATAGCGCTAAACCCGCTTTGTCTGCGCGTGGGCCGCTTTTCTTCGCCTCGGTTTCTTCTATACTCGCCCCGCAGTACACCGAGGGCCTACCGAGCAGATCAGGAATCCCATTAACATTATGCAACTTCCTTCCTTTCATCGCCGCCTCGCCACTTTTGTGGCCGCGGGACTCGCGTTGCTGCTGGTAACGGGGTTTATTAAGCCGCAACAGGTGCCGACGCAGGTAATGCTCGACACTGAGTTACCCACCTCAAAGCTAGCCGACACTCCGACCGCAAGCATCGCAGACGGGCAAACTGCGCCGGCAAACGAGGCAGTTCCCTCCGTGTCGCAGCAGAGCTCAGCCACAGTGAGGCCGGGCGATAGTATGGCCATGATCTTCAACCGCAGCGGCTTCTCGGCGCAGACCCTTTATGCTCTGACTCAGACGCCACACGGCCAAACTTTGGCGGACATATTCCCCGGCGCGCAACTAGCATTCGAAAGTGTTGATTCGCAGCTAATAAAACTCACGTATCAACCCGGACCACTTGAGCAAGTGGTATTCACCCGTGCAACCGGCAGCTCCTTTACGAGCGCGGAAATAATCGTCGAACCCGAGGCACTGTTGACCTACAAGCACGGGGTGATCGACAACAGTCTGTTTTTGACCAGTCAGTCGATTGGTTTGCCGGACAATTTGACCATGCGACTGGCCCAGATCTTTCAATGGGATATCGATTTCGTCCTCGATATTCGCCCCGGTGACGAATTCTTCGTAGTTTTTCAAGAACAATACCTTGACAGCGAATTTATAGGCCACGGGGCCATTCTCGCTGCACGGTTTATCAACCAAGGTAAATCTTATACTGCAGTACGCTATACCAACGAGGCTGGCGACGCCGACTACTTTGACCCCGACGGCCTGAGTATGCGCAAAGCGTTCTTGCGCGCGCCGGTCGAATTTTCCCGCATCAGTTCCAGCTTCAATCTACGCCGCAAACACCCTCTTTACAAAACCGTTAGACCACACCGAGGTATTGATTATGCTGCACCCCGAGGCACACCAATACTCGCCGCAGGCGACGGCAAGGTTGAACAGGCGTCGCGCACCAAGGCTAACGGCAACTACGTCGTAATCAAACACGGCGAACAATTCGTCACCAAGTATCTGCATCTGTCGAAATTTGCACGCAGTATCCGCGCCGGCCAACGCGTCAAACAAGGTCAGACCATTGGCTATGTCGGAGCCACCGGCTATGCAACTGGCCCTCACCTGCATTACGAGTTTCTCGTCAACGGCGTGCACCAAAACCCACGAACAGTAGATCTACCCGAGGCGCAGCCTGTACCTGGAGCGGAGCAGAACCGGTTCCGCGAACTAACATTGAGCAACATTTTGCTCCTGGATCATTTTTCCGAACAAGTTGTAATGCTCGCAAGCGAAGCGGGGACATGAGGCTCGGCCGTTTCATCGGGTGCATGACTGGCACCAGTGTCGATGGTCTCGATTTAGCCTTAATTGATGTTACTCATCCCAATGGCGCTGATGAGGCGCTGGATGAAAACGTAACCGTCGTTGCGGCCAACACCTTGCCGCTACCAAAAACTTTGCGCGATGCCTTACTGCTCTGTGCTCAGCCAGATCACTCCTCTGTAGAACTGCTTGGAGCCTGCGATGCCGCCTTAGGCGAGTTTATCGGCATCTCGATAAACCACTGGCTAAGGTCACTTGGTGTCAAGTCTTCGAGCATCCGTGCTATCGGCAGTCACGGCCAGACAGTGCGCCACCGTCCGAGCGGCGGTATTGCAAGCACTGAGATCGATAATCCCTTTACCCTGCAAATTGGTGATCCAAACCAAATCGCTGAGTTAACGGGTATCGATACCGTTGCCGATTTTCGCCGTCGCGACATGGCAGCAGGTGGCCAAGGCGCACCCCTCGCACCGGCATTTCATCAGGTACTCTTTGGCGACCGTTTGACAAGACCTTGTGTCGTTAACATTGGCGGCATCAGTAACATCTCGCCGCTGGATGGCAGCTTTAGCGGTTTCGACAGCGGTCCCGGCAACTGCTTGATGGATGAGTGGTTTAGCCAACATCATCAAGACTCGGAGGTCGGCTTCGATCTTGGCGGTGCATGGGCTGCGTCGGGCCGCCTCGACAAACCACTGCTAGAGCAAATGCTGGGTGATCCTTTCTTTAGCGCATCGGCACCCAAAAGCACCGGTCGCGAGTACTTTAATCAAGCATGGCTGAACGCCCAGATCACGTCATCCCAACGGCAGATTGCGCCACAGGATGTGCAGGCCACATTGGCTGCGCTGACAGCCCTATCCATTGCCCAGGCGATCACCGCACAAATGCCAGATGTGCAAAACGTACCAGTTTGCGGAGGCGGCAGACGCAACGAGCATTTGTTAGGCGTGCTCAAGGAAGCACTTGCAAGAACAGGTTCATTAAGCAGCTGTGTAGCGGCCACAGAACATTGGGGGATTGACGGAGATTCTGTCGAGGCTGCAGCCTTCGGCTGGCTTGCCTATAGGCGCGTCTACGCGCTAAGCGGCAATCTCGTCGCAGTCACCGGCGCTATGGGCAGTCGGGTGCTGGGAGCGATTTATCCTGCTTAAAAGGGCAAAAATCAGGTGCGAGCGTGCACGGGCCCGAAGTCCTAAAACGAAAAATTCTAAAGCGCGAACTCTAAAGCGAAAAAGAACTACCGCAGCCACAGGTGGCGGCGGCATTGGGGTTGGATACAACAAACTGAGCTCCGGCAAGGTCTTCAACGTAGTCGACGGCGGCCCCTGCTAGGTAGGGATAGCTCATGGAGTCCACCAGCATACGAACGCCAGACCGTTCAATAACCGCGTCGTCTTCAGCCTGCGCATCATCAAAGGTGAAGCCGTAGGAAAACCCGTTGCAACCGCCACCGGTAATAAAGACGCGCAAACACAGCTCGGCATCGCCCTCTTCTTCGATCAGGTTTTGAACTTTTTCGGCCGCTTTCTCGGAAAACGTGATGTCTGATAACACTTAAGTCTGACCTCTTACGATGCCCACAGTTGTCGGCTTTTCCTTCTCCACAACGCTGTCAGTATCGGCTGCGGACTTTTCGGGCTCGGTATGCACTAGTCGACCCTGCACGGATGCACCCATGTGCATCTGTAGCACCCGGTAGTGTAAGTCACCCTGAATAACTGCACCCTCGGCAATTTCCAGATGTTCCGAGGAATAGACAGTGCCCTCAACTTTGCCGTGAATCACAATTTTTGGCACTCGGATGTCGCCGGTTACCCGCCCGTTGGGACTGATGGTCATGGCCGCGCCAGCAGCATCAGCGCTCGTCGAGCCGCGCAGTACGCCATTGACAACGAACTGACTTGTGAACGTTATATCGCCGACGAGTTCCGCGTCATTCGCAACAAGTGTGATTTCTTTTTTGGCCATGCGGTGTAGTGCTCCCTTCCAAGCCATTTTCTCAGCAACTCAACGATTCCACCGGAGTAATAAAACAGGCTAAACCGGCCACGAGTATTCTGTCTCGACCGGCGTTTTTTTGTTTGCGACCACTGCGACTCTCACCCGTAAGGGCTGGAAATCTGCGGGCAGTTCCACAGACTGCTCCAGCTGCTGAAAATAGCGAAAGCGAAAATCTAGCTTCTCTGAACTATTTGCGAGGTCGTTGCTTGAGAGAATTTCAGGCTCGCCATTGCGTGTACCTTCAATTTTCACCACCACGGATCCAGTCACAACCCTAGGTCGTTCCGCAACTTGAATCAGTGTAGCCTCTAGCACAAACCCAGACCCTTCCTTGGTTCGCACGTCAAACCGTTCTACATGCAGGCCCTTTCTGGTTGCACCAGGCGTCATGATTTTGCGAAAAAAACCTAGCTCAGTCTCAAGTATCGCCTTGTTCTTATGCAGCTCAGTCAGTTCATCGCGCAGCGCCACGGAAGTATACTTTTGCGTATCAATGATCAGCTCGTTATCCGTCAGCTTGCTTTGCAATTGCGTATTTTCGGTTAGCAACTGCTGCGCCTGTGCTCTCAAATAACTATTTTCCCGAATCTGGGTTTGTGCGGCAGAAACACCCCAGAGAAATCCAAGGCCGCCAACCGCACAACATGTCAACAACCCAGCAGCCCAAAGCGACCAGCGTTTGTGCGACGATTGTTCTTTTATAACGCGATACTGCAAGTTCGGTATCCTTTATGTCTTTGTGTGCGTGCGGTTATTGAGTTTCCGCTTCGATTGCGTGCAGGCTTTTTGCATGTCTACGCCAGACTGGCCTTTCGCTATTGGTCTTTTAGCTTAAACCTCTGCCTCATTGCAAACCAGCGCACTTGTGAGCAGCAAATTTATGTCGAAAGAAACATGTCGGTGTTCCGTCCCTTAAGGCGGTAAGCTCTGTCTCTTATTTCGCGACCAGAGCCCGTAACAGCATGTACCTGTGGCTAAAAGTACTACACATCATTAGCGTCATTACTTGGTTCGCAGGCATCTTTTACCTCCCGCGACTCTTTGTCTACCACGCGACCACAGAAGATGAGATAAGTAACGAACGCTTCAAAGTTATGGAAGACAAGCTTTACCGGCTGATCATGACACCATCCATGGTTGTGACTCTGGCACTCGGTTTTTGGATGCTAGCAATCGGCTGGTCAGCATTGCATGTCAGCCTATGGATCTGGATTAAAATTTCGCTGGTTGCACTCTTGGTCGGCTATCATTTGCACTGCGGCAAAGTGATTAAGGACTTTGCAGCCGATCGACAAAACCGTAGCGAGCGTTTTTTTCGAATTTATAACGAGCTCCCGGTATTTGTTTTGATACCCGTAGTAATACTCGTGGTGATCAAACCTTTTTGATGCCCGGGCCCATGCCGCCTGTGCGATCCGCGGCCCCAAAGCACATATACCCTCAACGATTACGATAGAGAAACTATGCAACGAAATACATCCTCCGCGCTGATGCAACGAGCACAACAAAGCATTCCCGGCGGTGTCAATTCGCCGGTGCGTGCGTTTAAGGGCGTTGGCGGCGATCCGATTTTTTTTACTGGCGCAGATGGCGCCTATCTTGAAGACGTCGATGGCAATCAATTCATTGATTATATCGGCTCGTGGGGTCCTATGATTCTTGGCCACAACTTCGCGCCCATCGTAAAAGCTGTCACCGAACAGGCACAAAAGGCGTTGAGCTTCGGCGCGCCAACGGAACTGGAAATTGAGTTGGCGGAGAAAATTACCCAGCTGGTACCAAGTATGAGCCGAGTGCGCATGGTGAATTCCGGCACTGAAGCTACCATGTCCGCTATCCGACTCGCCCGCGGATTCACCGGTAGGGATATGATCGTCAAGTTTGCAGGCTGCTATCACGGCCACTCAGATTCTCTGCTGGTCAAGGCAGGTAGCGGTGTCCTGACCTTGGGACTGCCAAATTCCCCTGGCGTGCCCGAAGATCTTGCCAAGCACACGCTTACCGCACCCTTTAACGATGCACAGGCTATCAGCGAATTGATGGCAGCCTATGGTGATAGGGTTGCCTGCATTATCGTCGAACCCATTGCTGGTAACATGGGCTGTATCCCGCCCGCGGGCGGTTACCTGCAAACCTTGCAAGCGCTGTGTCAGCAACATGGTGCGGTGCTAATTTTCGACGAAGTAATGACTGGGTTTCGAGTCGCGCCCGGAGGCGCTCAAGACCTTTATGACACTCAGCCAGATCTTACGACGCTCGGCAAAATTGTTGGCGGAGGTCTGCCTGTTGGGGCCTTCGGCGGGCGCGCAGACATCATGAACTGCATAGCTCCGATGGGCCCTGTTTATCAAGCCGGTACGCTTTCTGGCAACCCGCTGGCTATGGCCGCTGGTCTAGCCACTTTGAACAACCTCACCCCTGCGGTTTATGCAAAGCTCGCAAGCACCACAGATGCTCTGGTAGCAGGCGTTTTGGCAGCGGCAAACAGCCATGGGATCGAGCTATGCGAAAATCACGTTTGCGGCATGTTCAGTTTCTTTTTTGGACGCGATACCGTGGTTAACTTCGACGATGTGGCTGGCTCCAATGTTGAGCAATTCAATCAATTCTTCCACAGCATGCTAGAACAGGGGATTTACCTCGCCCCATCTGCTTATGAGGCCGGATTTTTGTCGGCTCAACATGGCGCAGAAGAATTAGCTAAAACCCTTGCCGCTGCCGATACAGCCTTCGCGGCCCTCGCCGCAGCCTGAGACGCAAAACCCTCCCGTGTAATAAACTGCCAAAAAAAGTAAAAAAGAGAGGAAATGAACATGGTGGATCTTTATGGCGTCGGTAACGCCGTCGTAGATGCAGACGTCGAAGTTGGTATGGAATTTTTGTCTGATGAGGATCTAGCGGTAGGCCAGATGACTCTTATCGACTCGCCGCGCATGGCTGATCTGGTGGGCAAGCTCGAACATTTGCCCATGCGTAGAGCCAGTGGCGGTTCTGCTGCTAACACCATCTTTGCGGCCCAAGCGCTGGGTCTGTCTACAACCTATACCTGCAAGCTAGCCGACGACGTGAATGGCAAGTACTTTCTGGCAGACATGCAGGCTGCCGGTGTCGACAACTCGGAAATTTCTGAGGCCGCCACAGACCAGCGTCGCTCTGGTCAATGCTTGGTTATGATCACCCCGGACGCCCAACGCACCATGTGCACCGACCTGGGTGTCTCCAACGAGATGACACGCAATCTGGTGAACACTGATGCGCTAGCGAGTGCACGCTGCCTCTACATCGAGGGCTACTTGAGCTCGTCAGAATACAACAGCCAGACCGCCATCTACTGTCATGAACTTGCCCGCACCACCGACACCCACGTAGCACTGACTCTCAGTGATGTCTCAATGGTGACTTTTTGCCGCCCGACTCTTGAGGCCATGCTGGGCGAGGGCGTAGACACCCTGTTTTGCAACGCGGATGAAGCTATGGCTTGGGCTGGTACCGACAGCCTTGGGGTTGCCATCAAGGAGCTTCGGGATATCGCTAAGGAGCTATACGTTACCTTGGGAGCAAACGGAGCACAGGTGGTCAACGCAGAGGGTTCTTGGCAAATAGGCACAGCAAAAGTCACGCCAATTGACACTAACGGCGCCGGTGATATTTTCGCTGGAGCCTGTCTTGCGGCACGCTTGCAAGGTGCCGCCGCCGCCGACGCGGCCAAGTTCGCCAATAGCGCAGCGGCCAAGGTAATTACCCAGTTTGGTGCCCGCCTACCCAGTATCGCCGACTATAAAAATCTAAAATCTGGCGGCTAGATCGTAAAATCAATTTGCCGGTCAATACGCATGGTGTGTAAATCGGTAGTACAGCCAACCGCATAAACTTCGATACCGGCTGCCAGCCCCTCGGCCAAGCCTCGTGCATAGGCCGGGTCAATAGCATGCGCAGGACTAACCTGATCAATGCCGCAATGTTGGGCGCAAAATATCAGCACACCGCGATGGCCTGCTGCCACCATGCGCTGCAGGGCATGCACATGTTTCAGCGCCCGCTCACTCACCGCATCCGGAAATGCTCCACGGCCAGCGTCGATGTAGAGCGTTGCGCTTTTGACTTCAATGTAAGCACGCGCGCCCTCAGCGTTACACGCGAGAAAGTCAAAGCGCCCACCACCATCGGGAATCTTTGCCTCGGCTTTGATCTCCGCGTAATTGGCCAAGGGCGCAAGCTGCTGCTGCGCCAGCGCTTCAGCAACTAGCGCGTTTGCTCGACCGGTATTGACGCTGACGAGGCCGGCGTCGGTAGCCACGATTTCCAGCGTGCAGGAATACTTGCGTTTGGGATTATCAGACACCGAATAGTAGGCAATGCTGCCCGGCTCAGTGCACCCGGTCATCGCGCCTGTATTAGGGCAGTGCACTGTAATGGTGTCGCCGGACTGAGTTTCGATATCCGCCAGAAACCGCTTATAACGCCGGATCAGTACTCCTGACTGTAACTCTGGGAGTTTCAATAGCCGATCCCCCAGGCCGTTAAGGCCTGTTTGATACGCTGTAATCCGAGGTCAATCGCTTGCTGATTTGTGGTGTAGGCAAAACGCACATAGCTATTAGAATGATGTTCACCAAAGTCGTCTCCCGGGGTTACCGCCACTTGAAACTGATCGAGCAGCTGCCAGCAAAAGTCCATGCTAGGCATTCCGGTGTGGCTGATATCGACATACAAATAAAATGCCCCATCGGGAATCACGGGGATTTGGAACCCCAGATCCAGCAACCCATCCCGCAGCATGACGGCACGCTGCGCGAAAGTTGCTTTGCGTTGTTCGTGTATTGCCATGGCGTCGTCGTCGAAAGCCGCCAACGCCGCATACTGGGCCGGCGCATTCGGCGAGATGAAAAGGTTTTGCGCCAGTTTCGTCATGGGGGCAATTGCTTCAGGGGGCACCACTACCCAGCCCAGACGCCAACCCGTCATACCAAAGAATTTAGAAAAGCTGTTGAGAATAAAGAGGTCATCACGAACGGCTAAGCCAGAAGGATAAATCGACGGGCCGTGGTTCAGACCCTGATAGATCTCATCAAGAATCAAAAAACCCTCCTGCTGCGCAGCATATGCAGCCATCGCCGCTAGATCATCAGCGGGCAGCATTGTCCCAGTAGGGTTAGCGGGCGAGGCCAGTAACGCAGCCCGTGTCTGCGCTGTCCAAGCTGCGGAGAATTCTGCCAGAGTTGGCTGAAAGCGATTTTGTGCCTGCACCGGTATGGGCCGCGGCCGAGCCCCTACTAGACGCGCGAACACGTCATTGCATGGGTAGCCAGGGTCTGTAATCAGCAGCTCATCGTCTGGGTCTAACAGTAGAGATGCTAGCAAGGTCAAACCACCACTTGCCCCACTGGTGATAAGCACTCGGTCTGGCGCAACTTCAATCCCCATGTTGCTATAAAAACCACTGATTTTTTGCCGCAGCTCAGGGATACCCTGAGCAGAGGTGTATTTCGTTCGCCCAGCGGCGATGGCCTGTTGCGCTGCTGCAACGATGGGTTCTGCAGTTGCAAAATCCGGTTCGCCTACCTCGAAGTGCACTACCGTTTTGCCCGCGTTCTCATATTCACTAGCACGCTGCAGCAACTGCATAACGACGAAGGGCGAAACCTCATTTGAACGGGCTGAGAACATGAAATTTTCCTTAAATGCATTAACGAAGAGGCACGACCACTCAACAAACCGACAAAAAGCGCATTAACACCGCATTTGTTCCTGCTCATTCACAAAAACTCAATGCCGAGGGTGTAGTTTTCACCGCCAGCATCTGCTAGATTTCGCGCCCCTGCGATTTTGGCCCTACTTTTTTGGTAAGAGGCCTGAATAATATAGGAAAAATTATGGCCGCTGACGCAAAGGCAAAAACAGTTAAAAAAACCGCTCCCACCAAACGTCGTAAAGCAGCACCAAAGGATTCGCAATTCCGCAATTTTACACCGTACAAACCCAAACGCGGTGAGGAATATATGAGCGAAGAGCAGTTGGCGCACCTGCGCGGCATTCTCAACCAATGGCGCACCCAGTTAATGGAAGAGGTAGATCGCACCGTCAATCACATGCAGGACGATGCAGCCAATTTCCCAGACCCCGCTGACCGCGCAACTCAGGAAGAGGAGTTCAGCATCGAACTGCGTACTCGAGACCGCGAGCGCAAATTGATTAAAAAAATCGATAAAACCATCGACATGCTGGAAACGGACGACTACGGCTACTGCGAAACCTGCGGTATCGAGATTGGCTTGCGCCGTCTGGAAGCACGTCCCACAGCAACCCAGTGCGTTGACTGCAAATCTCTCGACGAGATCAAAGAACGACAAATTCACGGCTAAAGCTGCGGCGTCGTTGGGCTGACGCTTTGGCTTTTCGTGATCGGCTTATGCTTAGCCCTTGGCAGCACTGAATCTTGGCTGATACTCGACCAGAACCCACACGAGTTAGGGCCCGCGAACATCTCGCTGGTCGCTTCGCTCCATCTCCTACCGGCCCCCTCCATATGGGCAGCCTTGTAACAGCCTTGGCCAGCTACTGCGACATCAAGCAGCGCGGCGGATCATGGCATGTCCGCATCGACGATATAGACCCCCAACGCGCCGGAGTTGGTGCATTGGAACACATCAGCCAAGCATTAGCCGCCCATGGGTTACTAGGCGACGCACCGATTCGCTACCAGAGTCAGCGCCTTGCTAATTATCGGACAGCATGTCAGCAACTAACAGCTCTGTGTTATTACTGCAATTGCTCACGCAGAAGCCTCCAGGGCCTACGATTGTATCCCGGCAACTGTCGACACAAGCTTACCTATGCCCCAGACCATACATTACGGATCTTGGCAGACCAGCAACCACGCAGCTTCGAAGATGGCTGCAAGGGCCGTCATGACTTTGTGGCTACCGCAGATTTTGGCGACATCATTATCTGGCGCCGGGATGGCTTGGTCACTTACCACCTCGCAACGGCCCATGATGACGCACTGGACTACAGCCATGTACTTCGAGGTGAGGATTTGTTTGCAATGACCGCCCCGCAGATTTTTCTCATGGACAAGCTGAACCTCAAACCACCCCAGTACGCACATATTCCAGTGCTCACCTATGCCGATGGCACAAAACTCTCCAAGCAGACCCACGCTCCAGCACTCAATAGCGCGACCCCAGTAGCCAACCTTGGGAGGGCGTTATGGCACCTAGGGCAACTCGCACCGCCAAAGGGCGCGAGCGTTGCGCAATGCCTTGAATGGGCCGTTGCGCACTGGCAGCTAGATGTCGTACCAACTCAGCTTGCGCCCTTCCGAGAGGCAGATTACCGGTGAAAGCGAACAAACCGATGCGGCGGAGCCAGGCCCGGATAGCGAATTTTTTAACGGCATTCTCTGTTAGAATTTCACGATGACCCGCATCCTTATCATTGATGACGACACCCCTCGGCGCACCGCTCTGGCGAATGATTTGCGTGAACAGGGCATCGAAGTCAACGAACAAAAAACCCTGGATCTTTCTGCCACCAGTAAGCGAGCAGCCCTCGTCGCAGTGCATGAATTGGTAGCAGATGAACTACATACACTGGTCACTATAGCGCCCGTTGTTCTGCTCGCACCGAACCCCTCTGTTAAAGCCTCCGTGGCCGCGCTGCAGGCTGGCGCGAAAGACTATCTCGCTCTACCCACCCCTATTGGCGACATTATGGCTGCCATAGAGCGAGCAACCGCCTATAGCGTCCGGCAGCCGATTACGGTGAGCGAACCGGTAGAGATGATCGGTTCATCTGAAATAATGAATACGCTGCGTCAGCGCATTGCCAAAATCGGTCCCACAGACTCCACGGTGCTTATTTTGGGTCAATCTGGAACCGGCAAGGAACTGGTGGCCCGCGGCATTCACGCTGCCAGCAACCGCTCCCATGCCCCGCTCATTACTCTCAACTGTGCAACGGTTCCGGCGAATCTCATCGAGTCCGAGCTATTTGGTTTGGCTGCATACGAAAACCGACCGCAAGAAAGCATTGGTCTGGTCGAGGCCGCATCAGGTGGCACTTTATTTTTGGATGAAATTGCCGAGTTGCCACCAAGTGCCCAAGCCAGATTGCTGCAGGTTGTGCAGGGGGAGAATCGCAAAGTCGGTCAGGCACAAACTGTGCCGGTAGATGTCAGGATTATTGCTGCGACGCATAAGGACCTAAAAGCATTGACCGAGAGCGGTGCGTTTCGTTCTGACCTGTTCTACCGCCTCAATGTGCTGTGCTTAGAGCTTTCACCCTTGCGCGGACGACGCAAAGACATCATTGATTTGGCCGAGCGGTTGCTGGCGGAGACATGTCAGCGCCTAAATAAACCCGGCCTTATCTTGGGCGAGCAGGCCAAGGAGGTGATGCTCGAATACCACTGGCCAGGCAATGTACGCGAACTCAGTAATGCCATAGAACGAGCGGTTATTTTGGCCGACGACGGCGCTGTCATTACTCAAGCGCTGCTTGCCATCGAACCCAGCGCAGAGCCAAGTTTTCAACAAACTGTAGAGCCGGGTGCAAGGCAGACATCGCTTGAAGACTACTTCGTGCGGTTCGTTCAGGAAAACGAAGATCTACTGACAGAAACCGAGCTAGCAGCAAAACTCGGAATTAGCCGCAAGAGCCTTTGGGAACGACGTCAACGCCTGAATATTCCACGCAAAAAAACCCAGCAGCGCGGGCCGCGAGAATCATCTTAACTTCCATGCTCAATTTCTTTCGGCGCAACAAAAAAACACAGCCCCCGACACCCAAACGCATTCAAGACCACGGTTTAGGCCCCAAGGTGCGAGATGCCAGCGCCCTCAAGGTTATTGAGACACTAAACGCACACGGCTATCAGGGTTACTTGGTTGGCGGCTGCGTGCGCGATGCGCTATGTGGCGTTAAGCCCAAAGACTTCGACGTGGCTACCGACGCGCCACTAGAAGCCGTTAGCAAACTTTTTCGACGCTCAAGAATTGTTGGTCGGCGCTTTCCTATCGTGCATGTGCGTTTCGGCAGGGACTTAATTGAGGTATCGACGTTTCGCCAGTCAATTTCTGACAAGGTTGTACATGACGAACGGGGCATGATCCTGCGCGACAATGCCTTTGGCACCCTGCAGGAAGATGCTTTCCGTCGCGACTTCACGACCAATGCCCTGTACTACGACCCAACTACCAACGAAATCATAGATTTTGTTGGTGGCGTAAAAGACATCAAGGCAAAGAAACTGCGTTTCATTGGCGACACAAAGACTCGCCTTGCTGAAGATCCGGTAAGGGTGCTCCGGGCCATGCGTTTTAGCGCCAAACTGGGATTCGAGATTGCACCGGATATTCTGGCGCAAGCGAGCAGCACCGCGAAACGCATGGAGGCAATTCCACCCGCCCGACTGTTCGACGAGTTCCTCAAACTCTTTCTCAATGGCTACGCTGAAACCGTGTGGCGAGCAATGCGCAAGACGCCATTGGCAACAGCCTTGTTCCCCTGCTGCGATCCGCATAGCGCGCTAGTGCTCGCTGCCATGCGCAATACAGATGAACGCATTCGCGGCGGTTCTTCTGTAACGCCGGGTTTCTTGGTCGCAGTGCTGCTATGGGAAGACTTTAAGGCTCGCAGCACTTCGACAGACGTGGAGGATGACGATCCTGCTTTCGCCACGTTAAAAAACCAGCAGTCTTATGTGGCGGTACCGCGCCGCTTCGGCACCTTTGCCCGAGAGGTTTGGCTTATTCAAGAACGATTACATAAGCGCAATGTGCGCTCTATTGATCGTCTGGTAAACCATAAACGCTTTCGCGCTGGTTACGACTTTTTGTGTCTGCAAGCGGAATCTGATGAACAGGTACGCCCACTGGCGCAATGGTGGACTGCGTTTCAGGAGGCCAACGAGATCGAGCGCAGAACCCTTATTGACCAACTGCCAAAAGCACCACGCAAACGTCGGCGCAGCAAAGGCAAGCGCACAAACTCAGTCGCGGCGACCGAAGAAACCGGCAACAGTTGATCCTTACTGCGGCAGTCGCCATAGTGTGGTTTGTCCAACGCACAACGCTTTGAGCTAGGGTGAATTGGTGTCGATGCTGCAAATAACACAATTGGCTGCCGAAGCGGATCTCAACGCTACTGCACCGCTTTACGCGCTTGTAGAAGTCGCCAAGCTGAGCAATACACTGCCTCGCTATGTCGCCGTAGAAGGACCCATAGGCGTTGGTAAAACCACACTTGCGAGACAACTCGCCACACTCTTCGGCTATCCGCTGATGCTCGAAGGCGCGGATGAAAATCCGTTTCTTGACCGCTTTTATGCCGAGGGCGCCAGCCAAGCCCTACCTACTCAATTGTTTTTTTTGTTACATCGAGCAAAACAGGTCGCCGATATGCCCGGCAACGACCTGCTCGACCGTTCCCTAGTCGCAGACTTCATGTTCGAAAAAGACGATCTATTTGCGCGCCTGACCCTTGATAGCGAAGAGCTTGCCCTGTACCAGCAGATTCACAAAAGTTTGCTGTTGCAGCCGCCGACCCCAGACCTTGTAATCTATCTGCAAGCGCCGGCAAAGGTTTTGCAGCAACGTGTATTGCGGCGGGGTATCGACTTTGAACAGTCCATCAACGTGGAATACCTCAGTGCCCTCGCCGACAGCTATGCCGAGTTTTTTCACTATTACGACCAAGCCCCGGTACTGATTGTGAACGCAGCAGAGATCGACTTTGCCGATAACTCGGCCCACTTTGCTGCGCTGCTGGAGCAAATCGTCCATATGGAAGGCACTAGACAATTCTTTAACCCTCATCCAATGCTCCTGTAAGCCCGCTACTTTATGACTCTAGCCAACACCCCACCGCACTGGTCAGCACTGACAGCGTCTGCTGCGCGGATCGAAGCCACCCCAAGCGCAACGCTTTTGGGTGACGACGAACGCAACAAGGACCTGCGGCATACGCTGGCAGGCTGCCACTTCGATTTTTCGCGCCAGCGCGTAGACGGCCAAATTTTGCGCGAGTTGCTGGAGTTGACCCGGGTGACAGATCTGGCCGGCAAACGCGACGCCATGCTCGCCGGAGAGAAAATAAACGCCTCAGAAGGGCGAGAGGTTCTCCACACTGCGCTACGCGATGGTGCGCCCAATGCGCCAGCATTGATGCGCGAGCAGGTCGAACAAACTCGCTCGCGGCTGTATGCCTGCGCGGAGGCAATTCGCGGCGGTTCGTGGCGCGGCTACAGCAACAGGGCCATCAAGGATGTTGTCCATATTGGCATCGGCGGATCGCACTTGGGCCCAGAGCTATTGGTCAAGGCATTAGCCCACCTTCCACAGAGCCAAGTTGCACCGAACATTCACTTTGTCGCCAATGTTGACGCACAGGATATCAGTCACGCACTAGACGGGCTGAACCCTGAGACTACTCTGTTCATCGTGGTCTCGAAGTCCTTCGGCACCCTAGAAACTCAGGTTAATGCCGCCAGTGCTCGCAGCTGGTTTCTTGAGCGAACAGGCCGCACTGATGCCATTGCCCAGCATTTCATCGGTGTAACCACCAACCTGCAGGCCGCAGCTGAGTTTGGGTTTGCGGCGGAAAACTTGTTTCCGTTGTGGGATTGGGTAGGCGGGCGTTTCTCTTTGTGGTCTGCGGTGGGCCTGCCGATCTTGCTGCAAATAGGCGCGCAGGCTTTTTCCCAACTGTTGGCCGGGGCGCAAACAGCCGATGAACATTTCGCCAGCGCCGAGGCGGCGCAAAATATTCCCATCCTGGCGGCCCTGTTGGCGACTTGGAACACTACGGCGCTGGGCTGCAATAGTTTGGCGGTTCTCAGCTACGACCAACGCCTTGCCCTACTGCCCGATTTTTTGCAGCAGCTAGAAATGGAGAGCAATGGTAAGTCTGTCGATACCAACGGTCAGCAACTCGACTATCGGACCATGCAAATTTTGTGGGGCGGTTGCGGCACCAACGGTCAGCACGCCTACCATCAGCTACTACATCAGGGCACCAGCCGCTTTGCAGCCGATCTCATTATGGTCGCCAATGACCCTTGGGAGCGCCAAGAGCATCATCAATGGTTGCTGGCAAACGGCATAGCCCAAGGCCAAGCACTGGCCATAGGGCATAGGCCAACTGACCCCGGCGAACAGCATAAATACGTTGGCGGCCAGCACCCGTCCACTACGGTAGTCTTAGACGAACTGGGGCCTCATCAACTTGGCTGCCTGCTGGCGATCTGCGAGCACAAGGTCTTTTGTCAGGGCGTGCTGTGGAATATAAACTCCTTCGACCAATGGGGGGTGGAACTGGGCAAAAAGCTGGCCCTACCCATTTTCGCCCAACTAGAGGGCCAAGATTCATCGGCTCAAGACCCGGCAACCCGGCGTCTGATTGAATATCTGTCGATCAACCGGTCCTAGCCCTCGCCCTAAAGGGCAGTGGATTTCGACCCAAACTAAACAGGAGGTTTGCAGTGAGCGAATTTTATTCGGTGCCCGCAGCCATACAGGAGCGCACGCTGATCGATGCTGAGACATATCAGCAGATGTATCAGCGCTCCATTGAAGATCCCGACGGCTTTTGGTCGGAACAGGCCGAGTACTTTATTGATTGGTATCAGCCTTGGCATACGGTCAGTAATGCGGATATGCCCTCGGGTAGCATTCAATGGTTTGCCGGTGCACAACTCAACGTTAGCGTGAACTGTATTGATCGTCACCTGCCCCAGCGAGCCGATCAAACAGCTATTATATGGGAGGGCGATGACCCCTCGGTAGACGCAACGGTCACCTATCAGGAACTGCACGACCGGGTCTGCCAACTCGCCAATGGACTGCGCGCTCGCGGTGTTAGCAAGGGCGACCGAGTGTGTATCTACATGCCAATGATCCCGGAAGCAGCCTACGCAATGCTGGCCTGCGCCCGAATCGGCGCCATTCATAGCGTGGTATTTGGTGGTTTTTCACCCCAGTCTTTAAAAGACCGGATCTTGGACTCGGATTGCCGTGTTGTTATCACCGCTGACCAGGGCTTGCGCGGTGGCAAGGCGATTCCTCTCAAAGCTAATACAGATGAGGCGCTAGCCGATTGCGCAAATGTACACACCGTGGTAACGGTAAAGCGTACTGGCGGAGATATCTCTTGGGTCGATGGTCGAGATATTTGGTACGCAGATTTAACTAGGTCTCAGGCCAGTGTCTGTGAACCCGAAATAATGGAATCCGAGGACCCACTGTTTATCTTGTATACCTCGGGCTCTACCGGCAAACCCAAGGGTGTACAGCACAGTAGTGGCGGTTATCTGTTGCACGCGGCCATGAGCCATAAGTATGTCTTCGATTACCAAGATGGCGACATTTACTGGTGCACTGCGGATGTTGGGTGGATTACCGGCCACTCTTATATCGTCTACGGCCCCTTGGCCAATGCCGCGACCACGTTGATGTTCGAGGGTGTGCCTACCTACCCTGACGCTGCACGCTGCTGGCAAATTATCGACAAACACCAAGTCAACGTGTTCTACACGGCTCCCACTGCCTTACGACAACTTATGGCTCAGGGCGACGAATATGTCAGCAGTAGTTCGCGCCAGTCATTGAGTTTGTTAGGCAGTGTTGGCGAGCCCATCAATCCAGAAGCATGGGAGTGGTATCACCGAGTGGTCGGCGAAAGGCGCTGCCCTATCGTTGATACTTGGTGGCAGACCGAAACCGGCGGCATCATGATAACCCCATTACCTGGAGCGACCGCGCTGAAACCCGGCTCAGCCAGTCGGCCTTTCTTCGGCGTGCGGCCGGCATTGATGGACGCCGAGGGCAATCTGATTGAGGACCAAGCTGCATCAGGAAACCTTGTGATCACGGCATCTTGGCCTGGGCAGATTCGGTCCGTATACGGCGACCACCAGCGGGTTATTGATACCTATTACTCAACCTATCCCGGCTACTATTTTACCGGCGACGGGGCGCGAAGGGATGAGGACGGCTACTACTGGATTACGGGGCGAGTCGACGACGTGATGAATGTTTCAGGGCACCGTATTGGTACCGCCGAGGTGGAAAGCGCCCTAGTGTTGCACCCCAGTGTCGCAGAGGCAGCGGTGGTAGGTTTCCCCCACGATCTGAAAGGCGAAGGCATTTACGCCTACGTTACGCTGATGAGTGGCGATAATTCTGATGCGAAACAACTGCTCGACGAGCTCGTTGCCATGGTGCGCAAAGAGATTGGCCCCATCGCCAAGCCCGATGCTATTCAATGGGCACCGGGGCTACCCAAGACTCGGTCCGGCAAAATCATGCGTCGTATTCTGCGCAAGATAGCCGCAGACGAGTTGGATAATTTGGGGGACACATCCACATTGGCCGACCCCAGCGTAGTTGACGATTTGATTGCGAACCGCGTTATACCGCCAAGCTAAAGTC
>PCCE01000040.1 GCA_002731575.1 Gammaproteobacteria bacterium
GGAAAATGGTCGGGGTAGAGAGATTCGAACTCCCGACATCCTGCTCCCAAAGCAGGCGCGCTACCAGACTGCGCTATACCCCGATTGATGCTCAACAGCTAGGCTGTCAAGAGAGGAGGCGATGATACTGGCCTACCAAATGACGGTCAATTGTCTTTACGGCATTTCACTTGCCTTGCGCAGCCAAACTGTCAGGCCAGAGTAGGCGATTGATAGCGGCAGTAGTATCATCACCACCCTGCCTGAAGCGTTGGGGATTTGTCCGTGATGGGCCGCCGTTTGGAGCTTTTATGACCGCGCAGATACTCGATGGGAATTCACTAGCCAAGAGCATTCGCGTGCGCTTGCGCGAGGTGGTGCGCAGTTGGACCGCGCAGGGTTATAGAGTCCCGGGCCTTGCGGTGGTTTTAGTCGGTGACGACCCCGCTTCCGCGGTTTATGTGAAGGGCAAGCGCCGCGACTGCGAAGAAGTCGGTGTCTACTCCAAGGCCCTGCATTTGGACGCTGGTATTGAGCAAGCGGCACTGGAAGACCACATAGATGCCCTTAATGCCGACCCAGCCATCGATGGCATTTTGGTCCAAAGCCCACTGTCGGCCCATCATGACGAAGATCGAATCATTGACCGCATACTGCCGAACAAAGATGTTGACGGGTTCCATGCCTACAACATTGGTCGACTCGCCCTGCGCCGCCCTACCCTGCGCAGCTGCACACCCATGGGCATTATGCAGATGCTCGACTCCATCAGCACCAGCTATAAGGGACTGCACGCGACTATTATCGGCGCATCGAACCACGTAGGCCGCCCCATGGCGCTGGAGCTACTGCTGGCCGGGGTAACGGTGACAACAGCTCACAAGTTCACAAAAAACACGGCTGAAATAGCACGCCAAGCGGATATTCTGATCAGCGCTGTTGGCAAACCCGGGCTTGTTCCCGGTGATTGGGTCAAACAAGGCGCTACGGTCATTGATGTCGGCATCACTCGCGGCGACAAAAATAAGCTCTACGGCGATGTTGATTTTGCTGCGGCGCAACAGCGCGCCGGATGGATCACACCGGTGCCCGGCGGCGTTGGCCCTATGACGCGGGTCGCCCTGCTGCAAAACACCTTGCAGGCAGCAGCCAGCCATCTAAACATCGATTGGCAATCGCTATGAAACGCGTTTTTATCTCTGACCTGCACTTAGATCACGCTGACTCCGAAGTTTTTCAGGCATTTGCCGGCCTGCTGCGCGATGAATCTGCACGGGTGGACGAGATTTATATTCTTGGCGACTTGGTGGAGATGTGGATTGGTGACGATGACACTTCAGAGATTGCGCTTGCACTGATAAGCGCGTTGCAGGAAGCCAGCAAGCGAGCCGCCTTATTCCTGCTGCACGGCAATCGAGACTTTCTGTTTGGACAAGCCTTCTGCGAGCAAATTGGTGCCACTCTGCTGCCAGACCCCTATGTGCTTGACGACATTTTGCTCAGCCATGGCGATTTGTTCTGTACTGACGATGCGGCCTACCAAGACGTGCGGCAACTACTACGCAGCGCCGAATGGCAAAGTGACCTGCTGCAGCGCTCGCTGGGTGAGCGGCAGCAGTTTGGACAGCAGATGCGCGCTCAAAGCATGGCCGCAAATGCCAATAAATCGGATCAAATCATGGACGTGAATTTGTCTGCGATTACCGCAGCTATGGCAGAACACCGTACTACGACCCTTATTCACGGCCATACCCACAGACCCGGCGACTACCCACGCCGTGGTTCCAGCGCTTTTCGGCGCGTTGTCCTTGGCGACTGGCAAGATTGTGGATGGCTGTGTCGGCAAGATGGCGCGAGTCTGACTCTGGAGTGCTTTAACCTATCCCGCTATCGGGCGAGTTAAACCGGCTATCCTCGTGGCACCCCGCTGTGGAAGCGGAACTGGTCATCCGGGCTGGTCACAAGCTCGGCATCTAGGGCTAAAAATTCATCAACTCGCTGCTGCAGGTCGGCATAGCCCCCAAATTGCTGATTGACCGTTTGCGCAAGCTGCAAATAATCCTGAAAGTGACGTGCTTCGGAGTTCAGCAGTGAAGCGTACAGCCAGGCGACGCTGTCTGGCAGTACCTGAGTGAGTCCCGCAAAGCGTTCGCAGGACCGCGCTTCTACCACCGCGCCACACAGTAGCAAGTCCACCAGCCGCTTAGGCTCTACCTTGCTAACAAGGGCGTGCAGTCCTTGGGCATAACGCGCCGACGTTATTTGCTCGTAAGCCACTCCCTGTGCGGCCATAAGATCGAGCACCTGCTCGAAATGTCGAAGCTCTTCCCGAGCCAGACTGGACATTTTTTTCAGTAATTCGGGATGCTCGACATAACGGTACATCATGCTGAGCGCTGTACTCGCGGCCTTCTTCTCGCAATTTGCGTGATCCATCAGCAGTTCGGCTAAATGCTCCGGTGCCTTATCGAACCAAGCCTGTGGAGTTTGGGCAGTCAAAAAGGCGCTTACTGTGTTTAATGCGTCAGCGTTGCGACCGGCAAATTTTGACGGGGCGGTGTCGTCATGCACGCTGCTCGTTACCTTAGCGCTCAACTTGGAACTCATATCCAACCTCAGGCAGGCACTTTGAAGTTACGTTCGTAATGAGCCTTGCCACGCTCGAAGCACTCGGTATCGATTAACTGTAGCAGACGCAGAGTGTCGAGGTCGTCTGCCTCTCGCCCAGCGCTTTGTGCATCAACAACAGTCCCTGCCACCATGGCCAAACCAACGCTAGCCAGCGGTTGGTCCCGGCGCACCATAAAACGCATCAGCTCGTACTGAGCATCCAATGCAGGCAAATTTTCCAAACCTGTATCGGTAAGGGCCTGTCGCAACAGCCCTTCGTCGTTACAGCGCACTAGCAACTGCAGCACTTCATCACGGACCTGCTGCAAGCGTCCCCGCACGGCATCTTGCTGGGCCTCGTCGTAGCCATTCCACTGCACAATTTCGTGAGCGAATCGTTTGCAACCGCGACAGACAAGATCGCCATAGGTGGTTGAGCAAATGCCAACACAGGGTGTTCGTTTTTTTAACTGCATACCGAAGTCGTCTTCACTTTAGGAGTGGTTGTGTAGGTCCAGCACGTTGGTGTCTACGAATAAACTAAGCTCTTGCTGCCGCTTCGATGCATCGCTGCGTGCTGCCGAGACCCTTGCCAAGTAATCAGCGCCAATGTCGCCGGTAACGTAGCGACCATCGAATGCCGAACACTCAAAGTCTCGCACATGTGGGTTACCTTCGTGACAGCTCTCTTTTAGATCTTCTATGGACTGATACAGTAGCCAGTCAGCACCGATGATCTGCGCCACTTCCTCCTCGCTGCGCTGATGTGCGACGAACTCTTCACGGGCTGGCATGTCGATGCCATAGACATTTTGAAAGCGCAGCGCGGGTGCGGCACTGGCCATGTACACCTTACGTGCTCCTGCCTCCCGGGCCATCTGAATAATCTGCGTAATCGTCGTGCCGCGCACGATGGAATCATCGACAAGCAAAACGTTCTTGTCTTTGAACTCCAAGTCAATGGCGTTGAGCTTGTGTCTTACCGAATCTCGACGCTGCTGTTGTCCCGGCATAATGAAGGTGCGGCCAATGTAGCGGTTCTTGACGAAGCCTTCTCGGTACTTGGTGCCCAACTCGTGGGCCAAGGGCAAGGCAGCGGTGCGGCCGGTATCTGGAATCGGTATCACCACATCAATATCGTGTTCGTTCTGAGAGAAATGACTGAGCACATTCTTAGCAAGGCGTTCACCCATGCGCAGGCGGCTTTTGTAGACCGATATGTCGTCAATAATAGAGTCCGGACGCGCAAAATAAACATGCTCAAAAATACAGGGGGTTAATTTTGGATTAGCCGCACATTGACGGCGAAAAATTTCACCCTCATTAGAGATGAAAATTGCCTCGCCAGGAGCCACATCGTCCACTCGTGTGTAACCCAATATATCCAGCGCCACAGACTCCGAGGCAAGCATGTATTCGGTGCCTTTCTCCGTTTCGCGTCGACCATAAACTAGCGGCCGAATACCGTAAGGGTCGCGAAAACCGAGCAAGCCCGAGCCAATAACCATGGCGACCACGGCATAGGCGCCGCGGCAGCGTTGATGCACGGCACCTACTGCTTTGAAAATTTCTGTCGGCGAGGGATCAAGGGCGTGCAGCACGCCAAGTTCATTGGCCAATACATTCAGCAGCACTTCGGAATCGCTGCTGGTGTTGATATGCCGCAAGTCTTCTGCGAACAAATCGCTCATCAACTCTTCGGTGTTGGTGAGATTGCCGTTATGCGCCAGCGCAATGCCGTAGGGCGAGTTCACATAAAGCGGCTGGGCCTCTGCTGAACTGGTAGAGCCAGCAGTTGGGTAACGCACTTGGCCAAGCCCCACATTGCCCTGCAAACGCTGCAAATGCTGGCCATGAAAAACGTCTTTTACTAAACCGTTGTCTTTGCGCAGATAGCAGTGCCGACCATCGCTGGTGACCATGCCAGCGGCATCCTGCCCGCGATGCTGCAAAATCGTCAGCGCATCGTAGATGTCCTGCTTTACTTCGTTGCGCGCAACAATGCCTACGATTCCACACATTGGGTTATCTTCTCATCAGACTAATTTTCGAAATAATCCGTTTCATCAAGCTCTATCGGCGTCTCGACATCGGGCAGTGCGTCGCCAAAATCTATGCTTGGTAGCTCAGGCGCTGGCGGTGGGTCTTCTAACGAATCGCTGGCGACGTCGACGAGCATCAGTACCTCATCCTCAAACTGCAGGAAGTGGTACTTGAGCTCAGAGTCGGCCCACCAGTCGGTGTTAGCGAACAAACTCTGGCTAACCATTAGCATTATGGTAACGAGCAGACCGCCACGGGCCGCACCAAAACCAAACCCTAGGATACGATCGGTACTGGACATGCCCGTACGGGTAATAATTTGCCCTAGACCCCACTGCAGCATGCTGGCGGCGGCCAAGGTTCCGACAATAACAATTAGGAAGGCGACAATCTGTCCAAACTGTTCTTCGCCGAGGTAGTCGGAATACTCGGCGGCCAGTGTTGGGCCAAACCAAATACCAAAGAGAAAAGCTGCGACCCAAGAGGCAAGCGAGAATGCTTCCCTTATCAGCCCTCGGGAAAAGCCGAAGATCGACGAAAGCAGAACGATGCCAATAATAATGTAATCCAGATGCGACATTTTCCCCGCTCGCAGCGCCTATTTCGGCCCCTTTTTACGACTCTATTCTGACATCGCCACAACGATGGCCTCGACCCCATAGGTTTGGGTGTAGGACACTTGCTTTTCCTTGGCAAGAGTATGACTGAGCAGCGGCCCAACGGCGACCCGATAGCGTATTTTTTCGCCGCTGATGCCGCGTTGTTTGTATTGCGAGATGAAGGCCTCGGCACCTGCCATGCGCAGTTGGGCGCGCAGCTTACGCGCATTGGTCCGCTCATCAAATGTGGCTAACTGAACTGCGAATATCTCGCTAGTGTCGCGCACGGGGGCAAGAATTGGCTCGCCAAAGCGGGTACCGTTTTCGACCCAATAGCCATCGGCATCAACCTTGTCACGCATGCTGTCAACCTTGGCCTGCATGTCTGAATCCGCAAAGGCCTGATCAAGCGCCGCATGCTCTTGTTGCAGCTCTGCGATCATGTCCTGTACGTCGTCACGCACATTTAGTGCGTTGGGAGCCACTTCGGAAGTCTCGGATGTTGGCGACGTGCTCACCCCGTTAATGCCCTGTATTAATGGCGCTCGCGCATCAAAGATCATCGGCAAAAATATAGCCGCAAGCGCCAGCAGAAATACACTGCCGATCAAACGATATCGAGTCACATCATTCATGCCGCTATGATGCCAGCCAAGTGCATTGCTCAACAGCGCTAAAAGAGCCAAAAACCACGATGGCATCACCCTCCTTCGTTTGCTGCTCTGCAATCCTCGTGGCGTGAGGCATGTCATTTGCAACTGCGCCAGGCAACCCTACCTCCGCCGCGAGTTCTGCTGCGCTCATATGACGATCGCCCTGGCTGCCAACAAATAGCCATGCAGGGCTGCCGTTGGCCGTTTGTTTAACGGTCTCGAAGAATCCGACATGGTCTTTCCCTGCCAACATGCTGCAAATAAAGAAACTGGGTGCGATGTTGCGGCGCGCCAGTTCGGCCATAAAAAATTTGGCCCCATCTGGGTTATGACATACGTCGTGGATCCAAAGCCTGCCCTTGCTTTGATGTATGTCCATTCGACCGGGCATGCGCAATCCAATACAGCGCCCTACCCGCGTCGCAGTCAACTCGACAAGCTCAACTGCGGCTTCACAGGCTACTGCAATGTTGTGAGGGGCCAATGAAGTGAGCGGCATTTGTAGTGGTTCGTGCCCGATACGTTCAAGTAACCACTGATCATCGTTTACTGCGACCTTGCTCTCGAATTCTCGTCCCCAGCGACGTGGGTGAAGCCCCAGCGCATCACAGCGGGCGTCGACACTGCTGGGCATACCTAGGCCTAGTACCACCCGTTGACCGCTGCGTAAAATACCCGCTTTCTCGGCCCCAATTGCTTCGCGGGTGTCGCCTAAAAATGCTTGATGATCGATGCCGATGCTAGTGATAACGGCAATGTCGGCATCAACGGCATTGAATGCGTCGAGCCGCCCGCCAAGGCCAATTTCTAAAATTGCAACATCGACCTTCGCTTCCACCATGCAGTACAGGGCCGCTAGTGCGCTGAACTCAAAGTAGGTCAGTGGAATGTCGCCACGGGTGGCGTCAATGGCGGCGAAGGCGCGGCAAATGGTGGCGTCGTCGGCGTCCTCGCCAGCAATGCGAATCCTTTCATTGAAGCGCCATACATGGGGTGACAGGGTTGTGCCCACGCGCAATCCCGCGTCACAAAGCAAGGCTTCTGTAACCCTCGCCGTGCTGCCCTTACCGTTGGTGCCAGCAATCGTGATTACCGTTGGGGCGGGGCGCTGCAGCGCCAATGCTGTGAGCACTTTGTTAAAGCGCACAAGGCCCATATCAATCGTGTGCTGGTGTTGCTGGCCAATGTAGTCTAGCCAAGCGTCTAAACCCGCGCTGGCTTCAGGCATCCAAGCCTTGCCGGATCGCAGCAGTCGCGGTCTGTAGACGCTGCTCCGCAGTAGGTACATCCGGAGCATCTGCCATCAGTTGTACCAAAGCACTGCCTACTACTACCCCGTCAGCATGGGCGCCTACTGCCGCTGCTGACGCCGCATCTTTAATGCCAAAACCCACGCATATGGGCACATCAGAAAGTGTTCGCAGGAACTTCATGCGCTCGGCAACCTCGTCCACCGCCAGCGCACCGCTCCCGGTAGTACCCTTCAATGAAACGTAATACAGGAAGCCACTGGAGTTGCTGGCAATTTCTTGTGCGCGTCGATCCGCCGTAGTGGGCGCAATCAGCGACACGAGGTCTAAACCTTTGGCGCTCAAACCCTTCTGTAGGTCTGCCGCCTCTTCGAGCGGTAGATTGACCATAATCAAGCCGTCTACCCCCGCAGTGCGAGCACGCGCCGGGAAGTCGGGCATGGCCAGTACGGAGTTGAGGTAACCCATAAGAACGACCGGCGTAGTGGCATCGCTCTGCCGGAACTCCACCACCATTTCCATCACTTTCGTGAGAGTCATACCCTGCGCCAGCGCACGTTCGTTGGCGGCCTGAATCGCCGGCCCCTCTGCTTCTGGATCAGAAAACGGAATACCAAGCTCCAGTAAGTTCGCGCCGCCGGCCACCAAGCTATGCATCGCGGGCACCGTGAATTCTGGGCCAGGGTCGCCTGCCGTAATGAAGGTGACGAGGGCTTTCTGACCTTGGGCCTTGAGCACCTTAAATTGCTCGGTAATACGCCCTTGGGCCGCTTCAGGCGATGCAGCGCTCACTAGAGCGTAATGCCGTCAATGTCGGCCACAGTCAATATGTCTTTGTCGCCGCGACCACTAAGGTTGACCAATATGTTTTGTTCCGGTGCCATCTTAGGTGCGTTTTCGACTACCCAAGCCAGTGCGTGGCTAGTCTCCAATGCGGGCAAAATACCTTCCTGCCGATTGAGCATGCGGAACGCGGCCATGGCTTCGTCGTCTGTCGCCGCAGCGTAGGTAGCACGTCCTATGTCCTTGAGAAACGCATGTTCTGGTCCCACTCCTGGGTAGTCCAGACCGGCGGATACCGAGTGCGTTTCCATTACCTGACCATCGTCATCGGACATGAGATAGGAGCGATTGCCGTGCAGGACGCCAACTTTGCCATCGTTTAAAGGTGCTGCATGAGCACCAGTACTCAGGCCGTGGCCACCGGCCTCGACGCCCACAAGGGCTACATCCGCATCGTCAATAAACGGATGAAAAATACCCATGGCGTTTGAGCCTCCACCAACGCAGGCGACAACGACATCTGGGAGCTTGCCCACCTGCTGCAACATCTGCGCCCGGGCCTCTTGGCCAATAATTGAGGCAAAATCACGGACTAGCATGGGGTACGGGTGCGGTCCTGCTACCGTTCCAATAATATAGTGAGTGTCGTCAACATTGGTTACCCAATCTCGCATGGCTTCGTTCATAGCGTCTTTGAGCGTTTTCGAACCTGAGGTTACTGGAACAACATTGGCACCCATAAGCTTCATGCGATAGACATTCAGGCTCTGACGATGCACATCTGCTTCGCCCATATATACATCGCAGGCTAGCCCCAACCGAGCCGCCACCGTGGCCGTCGCTACGCCGTGTTGACCGGCACCGGTTTCTGCAATCACCCGTGGCTTGCCCATGCGTTTCGCCAGCAGCGCTTGGCCTATGGTGTTGCACACTTTGTGCGCACCGGTGTGATTGAGGTCTTCACGCTTTAGATAAACCGAGGCTCCTCCTAGAGACGCGGTAAGGCGTTCGGCCAAATACAGCGGCGTGGGTCGACCAACAAAGTGGGCAAGATCTTCATGCAGCTCGCGCTTGAACTCTGGGTCATCTTTCAAACTGGCGTAAAGGTCGGCAAGACCGTCCAGCGCGTGGGTCAGGGTCTCGGCGACGAAGCGGCCACCGTATTGCCCGAAGTGTCCGTTCGGCGTGGGTTGTGCATATCCCTGCAACAAATCGTCAGCAATTGGTTCAGCCATTTTTCGCGTTCTCTATAAAGTGTTGTAATTTCGCGTGATCTTTCACGCCCTTTTTCTCGTTCTCTACCCCACCGGCCACATCGACCCCAAATGGTCGCAGTTGGCGTACCGACTGGGTCACATTGTCAGGTGTCAGACCTCCCGCCAATATGAGCCTGCTAGCCGATTGCTCGGGCCAAAGTGTCCAATCAAATTGTCGCCCTGTGCCGCCCTTCATCTGCGCATCAAGGGTATCAAGCAGCAGCGCCCATGCGTCAGCATAGTTCGCCGCAAAGTAAGTAAAGTCGGCGCCTTCATCCATGCCCAGTACTTTGATGTACGGCATGTCAAACTGGCGGCAATATTGCGCTGATTCGTCACCATGAAATTGCAGCAGATCAAGATCTACCTCAGCCAGGGTTGCCACCACATCGGCAACCGGCGCGTCGACGAATAGGCCCACTCTTTGCACTTGCGGGTGCGCGATCTTAACTTGTGCGCATATCGCCGCTGCTTCAGCCGGCGCTAAAAAGCGCGCACTAGACGGGTAAAAATTGAACCCTAGAGCGTCTACTCCGGCCTGCGCGCTCGCCATAGCATCCGCTACGGTGGTGACACCGCAAACTTTGCACCAAGTCGTATTTGTCCGATTCATCAGTTTAATTGTCTAGTCGTGCACCGGATCGGGCGACAGGTCTGTCCTCATTCTAAATCGAGATTCTATACGCTAGTCAATGTCGCAGAAAGCGTAGATCTCTATCTACCCGCTCGACTTCGACGATGTCTCACCTATGCCTAATCAAAGGTGGTTTTGGCGGGCTGGGGAAGCCGTAGCCAGGGTAAGCGACTTCAGCCAAATAGAGGCCTTGTGCCGGCGCTGTTATACCTAACTGCTGTCGGTCTCTGGCTTCCAGCAGGGTGGGCAAATACTCTTTGTCTACACCAATACCCACCTGCTGCAACGCCGACGCAATATTGCGCACCATATGCAGCAAGAACGCGTTGGCTTCTATGTTCATTACCACAAGTTCGCCCTCGCGCCGCACCTCGCAGCGATCTACCCGACGCATAGGCGTATGCGACTGGCATCCGGCTCCGCGGAAGCTGCTGAAGTCGTGCTCGCCTAAGAGGCCTTGGGCAGCCGTATGCATGGCCGAATCATTGAGGGGATCAGTGCACCATGCCAACTGTGCCAAAAATGGGTTATGGCGACCGGCATCGTGAAAAAGATAGGTGTAGCGCCGCGATACCGCAGCAAAACGCGGATGGAAGCCCGCATCCACGGCCTGTAGCCATGGAACATATACATCGTCCGACGTCAGACCATTGATACCGCGCAGCCACTGGGCCTCGGGGCGGTCTGCGGCGGTCGTAAAGCTGGCAACCTGACCAGAAGCATGTACACCGGCATCGGTACGTCCGGCGGCTCGCACAAATACCGGTGTATCGGCAATAGTGCTTAGAGCGCGTTCCAGTTCGCCCTGTATTGTTGGCCGATCATGCTGACGTTGCCAGCCCTTAAACGCGTTGCCCTTGTACTGCACACAAAACGCGAAGTGATAAGCCGCCTCAACCTGCCCTGCAGAGGTGTCAATCATTGTTTTCTTCAAGGCGAGCTAGTATCTGCTCGGCAACTTTTTGCTGCTCGGTAGTGCCGTCGGCTATCACTTCTTCCAGCATGTCGATGGCACCTTCCTCATCGCCCATCTCGATGTAGGCTTCGGCAAGCTTGAGCCGCGTGGTATAGACATCATCGTCTGCCGGGTCCAAATCAGAACCAAACGCAAGGTTTTGCGTCTCTTCATCTCGGTCATCTGAATCATCAGCTGTTTCAGCGTGGGCGGCCACAGTCGGCTCACTGGTTGCACCCAGAACTTCATCCAGTTCCTGTTCTTGCCGCGCAGCCCTGCGTCGCAGCAGGAGCACGATGATCAGAACCACCAATACAAGAGCCGCCAAGAGCCCTGCCGTTCCGGGTGCGAGAACGCCCGTAAACAGCCTGCTGAAAACACCTGACTCTTCCTCGCGTATCTGGGCTTCTAGCTGCTCTAGATCAAATGGGTCCGCAGAGTCGTTTGGCTGCGGCAGGGTTGTCGCTTGGGATTGTGCCGGTGAAGGGTTTTGCAAGGGGGTGGGCGAAGCGTCCGATGAGGCGTCGTTTGATTGGTCGAGCATGGACGAAGCGCCCCCTGCACGGTCATCGCTCAACGCCACTTCGTCGACCCTGTCTACGGCGTTGATATCGAAGCCATCTAAGTCATCTGCGGGCGCAAAAAAATCGTCAGCAGCAGTATCGCTTGCCGCTGAATCCGAACCCGAGTTAACACCGTCTGCTGCGTCTGCCGAGAAGTAATCTGTCGTGCTCTGAGGCGGTTCCACTGCCGTTATGCGCACTTCTCCCGCACTTGCCTCTGGCTTATCCGCTACCAGTTGGGCGCCTGCCTGCTGCCAGCGCAGATTCTGTTCTTGCACCTGCTCAAGGGCTTGGCGCGGGTTCATTTCCTGGGCTTCAAAGGAATCCGGTAGAGTTAGCATCGACCACGGCCGCAGCCCATTGATGTTGTCGGCACGAAATGCACTCGGGTTCAGGCGCTGCACCGCCAGCATTTGTTGAGAGTTCGTTACCACGCCTTGCCGGGTCCGGTTGGCGATGCGCCATAGGGTGTCATTTGGGCGGGTCAACATCATTCGCCGCTCTTGTCCCAAAGCATTGGCAGTGGGCAACAACAGCTCAATAGGTACCAACTGGGTCTGAGAGCCAATCTTCACCTCTACCACGAAGCGCAGGCTGGGCTCATTAATGGGCTGGTCGCCGAAAATGGTTAAAACCAGCTCGCCTGACGGACCTTGGCTTAGGCTCAACACCAAGGTGTTAAAGATTTGGTATCGACCAACACCGTATTCAGAGAATAAGTCGGCGCTACCCATCAAGGCACGCGCGTAGTCTATTTGCGTATCGAACACACCCAATGAAAGACGGGCCTTTAAGGGTTCGCCAACGCTGGAAAACACGTCCGGGAGCAAGAAGTCTGCGCGATCTGATTGGGCACTAAGCGCGGGAACTTGCAGGGCTAGCGATGCCCAAAGCAGCACACAGGTCAAATTTACGCGCACATCAGTACCCTCTTGCCGAGTAAGTCAGACTTCCTGTCGCCAAGCATAAAGCCCTAGCTAGGCTCCGCCCACTAAAATTACAGGTATGCCAGCAATAACTCAGCAATTTGCACGCTGTTGAGGGCAGCGCCCTTGCGCACATTGTCTGCCACCACCCACAGATTTAGACCATTTGGATGGGAGATGTCCTTACGCACCCGACTCACAAACACCGGGTCGGTCCCGGCACCATGCTCTACAGGCGTCGCCAGCTCATGGTCACCCAGCAAGGTCAGTCCCGGCGCGTTAGTGAACAGTTCTCGTGCCGCTGCGACGCTAATCGGCTCGCGCGTCTCAATGTGTATGGCCTCGCTGTGACCATAAAAAACCGGAATGCGTACACAGGTCGGGTTCACCAAGATGCTGTCGTCCTGCAGAATTTTGCAGGTCTCCCAGGCCATTTTCATTTCCTCACGGGTATAGCCGTTATCCTGAAACGTATCGATTTGCGGAATGGCATTAAAGGCAATCTGCGCCGGCATCTTGCCCGGCTCAATTGGCCGTCCGTTGAGTAGATTGGCAGTTTGACCCGCAAGCTCTTGAATACCGCTGGCACCGGCGCCAGATACCGCTTGGTAAGTAGCCACATTGATGCGGGTAATACCAACGGCATCGTGAATGGGCTTAAGCGCCACCATCATTTGCATGGTCGAGCAATTGGGGTTGGCGATGATATTGCGCGGCGCATAGTCGGCAACACATTGGGGGTTGACCTCGCTGACCACTAAGGGGATGTCATCGTCATTGCGAAAATGCGAGGTGTTATCGACGACGACACAACCTTGGGCGGCTGCTTTTGGAGCAAACTCTGCGGAGACGGATCCACCGGCGGAAAACAGAGCGATTTGCGTATTGCTAAAATCGAACTGGTCGAGCCGCTGGATCTGTACGGACTTACCGTTGAATTGCACGCGCTTACCCTCTGAGCGTGGCGACGCCAGCAAGGCTAACTCGCCCACGGGAAATTCGCGTTCCTGCAAAATTTCGATCAAGGCCTCTCCCACTGCTCCGGACGCACCGGCGATGGCCACATTTACTGTTTTTTCTGAACTCATTTTATCGGTCCAAATACGTTAAAGGTTTTCGATTACCAACTCACCCATGGTGCGGCAGCCCACCGCATCATCTTGGGCATCGCCCGCAATGTCAGCAGTACGATGGCCGTCGGCAAGGACCTTGGCTACGGCGCGATCAATGTTATCCGCAGCCTCCGGCATATCTAGGCTGTAGCGGAACAACATACCCACCGACAAAATAGTCGCCAGCGGATTGGCCTTGTCTTGGCCCGCAATATCAGGGGCCGTGCCATGTACCGGCTCATACATACCTGCCCCACTGGCGGAAAGCGAAGCCGAGGGCAGCATGCCCAAGCTGCCCGTCAGCATGGCGGCAACATCTGAAAGAATGTCGCCGAACATGTTGCCGGTAACAATTACATCAAACTGCTTCGGTGCGCGAACCAATTGCATGGCCGCGTTATCTACATACATATGTGACAGTTCCACATCGGGATAATCGCTGGAGATACTCGTGACCACCTCCCGCCATAGCTGACTGACCTCTAGTACGTTAGCCTTATCGACACTGCAAAGGCGTCCGTTACGCTTGCTGGCCAGGTCAAAACTGACCCGGGCGATGCGCTCAATTTCGTGTTCTGCATAAACAAGGGTGTTAAAGCCTACTCGTTCGTTGTCCCGGGTTTCCACGCCCCGAGGTTCACCAAAATAAATGCCGCCGGTTAACTCTCGGACAATCAAGATATCCAAATCAGATACCAGTTCTGGCTTCAGTGAAGATGCGCTAGCCAACGAACTGGCCAGCAGTGCCGGGCGTAAATTTGCAAACAAACCCAACTCCTGACGTAGGCCTAACAGGCCTTTTTCCGGGCGCTGGGCAGTTGGCAAGTCGTCCCATTTGGGGCCACCCACACCACCGAGAAGCACCGCGTCTGCGGCTTTTGCCTTTGCCAAGGTCGACTCGGGCAGCGGATCGCCACAATCGTCTATAGCAGCGCCGCCGACCAAGGCCTCCTCAACATCAATGGTCACACCTTGCTGCTGTGCTGCAACCTGCATGACTTCTATCGCAGGCGCTACCACCTCTTTACCAATGCCATCACCGGGTAGTACGAGAACGTTTTTCACAGAAATTCCTTTATTGGATTACGAGCTTAGTCAGGTTCAACACCAATCAATCGCGGAACAGCCAAGGCTGACGCTGACGATGCTGGGCTTCAAAATCACGAATGAGGTTGGCCTCTGCCAGAGTCAGATCAATATCATCCATGCCCTTGAGCATTTTTTCTTTCAGCGCTGAGTCGATTGTGAAACTGTGAACTTGCTCGCCGTCGGTCACTGTTTGAGTCTGCAAGTCGATGGACAGATTCAACCCGTCCGCCACATGCGCAAACAGGCCGTCGATAACATCCGCTGGCAGCGTGATGGGCAGCACCCCGTTTTTGAAACAGTTACCAAAAAAAATGTCGGCGAAGCTTGGGGCGAGCACTGCACGAAAGCCAAACTCTTTTAACGCCCACACCGCGTGTTCGCGTGACGAACCACAGCCAAAGTTATCTCGGGCGATAAGAATAGAAGCGCCCTGATACTCGGGTAAATTTAAAGCAAACTCGCGATTAATCTGCCGCTCGTTGGGGGTCATACCCATGGTGCCCTGATCGAGAAAGCGCCAAGCATCAAACAGATAGTCGCCGAAACCTGTGCGCTTAATCGACTTCAAATATTGCTTCGGGATGATTTGGTCGGTGTCTACGTTGGCGCGATCCAAGGGCGCAACTAAGCCGTCTAGCGTTACAAATGCATCCATTAGCCAAGCTCCCTTATATCGACAAAGCGCCCATTTATTGCCGCCGCTGCGGCCATGGCCGGACTGACAAGATGTGTTCTGCCGCCATAACCCTGACGCCCTTCAAAATTTCGGTTCGACGTTGACGCGCAGTGCTCACCCTCGCCGAGTTGATCTGGGTTCATGCCCAAACACATCGAACAGCCAGCAGCGCGCCATTCAAACCCTGCATCAATGAACTGCTGAGCCAGGCCCTCTTGTTCTGCCTGCGCCTTGACTAGGCCTGAACCCGGCACCACCAAGGCTTCGGTTACGTTAGCCGCTACTTGGCCGCCACGAATCTGCGTGGCTGCGGCACGCAGATCTTCAATGCGTGCGTTAGTGCAGGAGCCAATAAAGATGCGGCTGACAGCAATATCGGTAATCTTCTGGCCGGCTCTTAGGTCCATATACTGTAGGGCCAATCCCGTAGATTCGGCCTGCACCGCGTCGCTCATCGCCTCAGGGTTCGGAACCACTTCGTCAATACCAGCCACCATTTCAGGCGAGGTACCCCAACTGACCTGTGGCGCAATGGTGCTGGCGTCGATGGAAATCGAAGTATCGAACACGGCATCTTGGTCGGAAACCAAGGTCCGCCAATAGTTCTCTGCTTGATTCCACGACTCGCCCTTGGGCGCAAAGGGCCGACCGTGAATGTAACTAATCGTGGTGTCATCAACGGCGACCAAGCCCGCCCGGGCACCCGCTTCTATACTCATGTTGCAAAGCGTCATGCGCCCTTCCATAGAAAGCTGGCGAATGGCTTCACCGCGATACTCTATGGTATGACCGGTAGCACCAGCGGTCCCGAGTCGACCAATAATGGCCAGCACCAGATCCTTAGCGGTAACACCGTCGGCCAGTGCGCCGGTTACGTTGACCTCGAAGTTTTTGGCTTTGTTCTGCACCAAACACTGGGTCGCCATCACATGCTCGACCTCAGAAGTACCAATGCCCTGAGCCAGCGCTGCAAATGCGCCGTGGGTTGAGGTATGTGAATCGCCACAGACCACGGTCATGCCGGGCATGGTGGCCCCTTGCTCTGGTCCGACAACATGCACAATGCCTTGTCGAGGGTCGAGGATTTCAAACTGCTGCACGCCGAAAGCTTTGCAGTTTTTATCCAGCGTAACTACCTGCTCTAAAGCCACTTGGTCGGTAATACCGTCAAAACCAAGCTCACGGCCAGAGGTGGGTACATTGTGATCTGGGGTCGCTAGATTGGCATCGACCCGCCACAGCGGTCTATTGACAAGCTGTAAACCCTCAAATGCTTGTGGCGATGTGACCTCGTGAAGTAGCTGTAAATCGATATATAACAACGAGTTACCGTCGGCTCGACGCCCGACCTCGTGGGCTTCCCAAATTTTGTCGTATAGAGTTTTTGGTGCTGATGACATGGCAGTGCTCTGCAGAATTTGCGGCAGTCTAGGCAGAGCCGAGGCATAAAACAATTCGATAATTTTTATATTTTGTATAACCAAAAAGAATACTAATATCCCTGACTACAACATGGGCGCAACCGCGCACCCCCAGAACAACTCAGAACACTCTAGAACACCAGAGAACACCAACATGCATCTAGACGAACTCGACTCTTTTATCCACGTCGCACGCCTTGGCTCATTTTCCGCTGCAGCAGAGCAAATGCATATCAGTCAGCCCGCCATGAGCAAACGCATTCAGTCACTGGAAAGCCGCCTCGGTGTGACCTTGTTTGATCGGCTCGGCAAGCGGGTCAGCCTCACACCTGCAGGCGAACTGCTGGTTGGCAAGGCGACGGCCATGCTCGACCTGTGCAAGGATATCGGACGGGATATCGACAATTTGGCCAACTCGGTGAGCGGGCGTCTGAGTATGGCCACCTCACACCATATCGGCCTGCACCGCCTAGCCCCGGTATTGCAGGCCTTTACCCAAGCGTTCCCTAACGTGGAACTGGATATTCAATTTGAAGATTCTGAGGTGGCGCATCAATTGGTCAGCGCTGGGGATATTGAACTTGCGGTGGTCACCCTGAACCCTGCTGGTGAAGGAGAGCAGTCAGACCTGCAAACCCAGGCGGCTTGGCACGACCCACTGTGCTTTGTGAGCGCGAAGCCAATGCCGGAGGTTAGTTCGTTGGGCCAGCTCGCGACCTTGCCTTGTATCCTGCCAGGCCCAAATACATTTACCGGCAGAATTGTTACCGAGCGCTTTGCCGCAGTGGGCCTTACCCTCAAGCCTGCTTTGTCTACCAACTATCTGGAAACCATTGGCATGCTGGTAAAAGTTGGACTGGGCTGGAGCGTCTTACCCAAAACCATGGCCGACGGCCTGCACGAAATTTTCCCTCGATGCGCACCGATCACTCGCACGCTGGGCCATGTCACCCACAGCAAGCGCACCTTGTCTAACAGCGCCAGCGCGTTTTTACGGGTGTTGCAGAGTTACGAGTCGCTTTGAGGCGGTAACAGACCGGCCTCGCGACCCATCTGGCCACGATGTCGTAGCAGATGGTCCATGAGCACTAGCGCCACCATGGCTTCGGCAATGGGTGTGGCGCGAATTCCCACACAGGGGTCGTGGCGGCCCTTGGTAACCACCTCTACAGGGTTGCCAAAGCGGTCAATCGACTGTCCCGGGTTAGTCAGGCTGCTGGTTGGTTTAAGGGCCACGCGCAGGACAATTTCTTGGCCCGACGAGATGCCGCCCAAAATGCCTCCTGCATGATTGCTGGTGAAGCCGTTCGGCGTCATTTCATCGCGGTGCTCGGTACCGCGCTGGCCAGAAACCTGCATTCCGTCCCCGACTTCAACCCCTTTCACCGCGTTGATGCCCATGAGCGCACCAGCAAGGTCGGCATCGAGACGCGAAAAAACCGGCTCACCCAGACCCACAGGCACGCCATTGGCCACTACTGAAACTTCTGCACCGATGGAATCTCCGGCTTTACGGACTTCGTCTATTAGCGCGGCAATATCATCTAGCATGGTCGGGTCAGGGCAAAAGAACGGATTGTCGTCGACAATACTCAGGTCCACTGGCTGGGGTCGCAGGTGGCCGATGCCAGACAAATAACCCTTGATCGAAATGCCTGCCTGCGAAGCCAAATACTTCTTAGCAATGGCACCAGCGGCCACGCGCATGGTGGTTTCTCGCGCCGAGGAGCGCCCACCCCCACGATAGTCGCGCACGCCATATTTATGGTGATAGGTATAGTCGGCATGTGCCGGTCGGAATACGTCCTTAATGGCACCGTAGTCTTTGCTTTTTTGATCTTCATTGCGCACCAGCAGCCCAATCGGAGTACCCGTGGTCACACCTTCAAAGACGCCGGACAAAATTTCCACCTGATCGCCTTCGCGCCGCTGCGTCGTATACTTGCTCTGGCCCGGCTTACGACGATCTAAATCTGGCTGCAGATCTGCCTCGCAAAGGGGCAGTCCCGGCGGGCAGCCGTCGATGGTTGCCCCCAGCGCCAAGCCGTGGCTTTCGCCAAAAGTGGTCACAGTAAAAAGTGAGCCGAAGGTATTTGCTGCCATGTGCTACTCAGTTGGTGAGGTCTGTTGGCATGGAAAGATGCTGTCGTAGTCCATGCGCGCTGCCGCATTATCCGGTTTCAGCGATACTGGCATCAAGTGAAAAGATAGTGATAAGAGAAACAGCGTGCGCGGGGCAGCTGGTAACACACGACGGCAAAGGGTAGCAGCGCCTACCGCCGCGATCATCAGATCTTCCATGCCCAGTTTGTATTGCGCCGATGGCGCTACAGATCGCTAGCCCACAAACGACGGTCAGAACCCAGACCCTCCGACGCCGCCAGAAGCAAGCTGAAGATCGGATGTTTGGGTTCTGCACTATGAACTCAAACCGAAAGCAAACCCCTATTGCAGTAACACAGCTTGTTGGAAGCTGCGGCCCACCTCACAAACATGTGGAGTTTTCTGAACCTTTCCTCTATTTCGTCTGGGTACCCAGGCCGGGCATTGTTAACAAAAATACCCCTTCCCCGCCTTGGGGCAGTTCCAACCACTGAATCGGCAACTCTGGGTACTTGGGCTGCAATGCCCAGGCGCTGGCGCCTACTTCGCAGAGAAATACGCCATCTGGTGTGAGGCGTTTTGGCAGTTCAGGCAAAAAGGCATCTACCAGCGCAAGCCCATCTTCACCTGCGGCCAACCCCAACACTGGTTCGTGGCGATACTCCTCCGGCAATGTCTGCATGTCTAACGCATCGACATAGGGGGGGTTAGTCAGAATCAAATCCCAGCGACCGGCTTGTACGGCCAGCCACTGACAAGCATCGGCTTCCACAACATGCACCCGCTCACCTAGGTGATACAGGCCCACGTTTCGTCGCGCAAGTTCAGCGGCTTGAGCGTCTAGCTCCACAAGGGTTACCTGTGCTTGGGGGTAACGTTGGGCCGCGAGAATGCCCAGACAGCCTACTCCGGCACAGAGATCGACAATGTTTGTGATGTCTGGCGATACCCAATCTGCTAACGGTTCGCCTAGCAGATAACCAATGGGGGAGCGCGGGATCATGACGCCGGGCCGCACCAAAAAGCGCTGGCCCATGAACTGGCATTCGCCTAACAGGTGGGCGAGCGGTGCTCGGGCGTGGATTCGTTGGTTGGTGAGTTCTTCTATGCGGTGGAAATCGACTGGCGTTACAGCCTGTTGCAAGGAGGCTTCATCGTCTGCGTAGCCGGTCACACTTAACACCAAGTAAACGGCTTCGTCCCAAGCGTTATCGGTGCCATGCCCATAGCTCAGTGGCGCTTGGCCAAAGCATCGGTAAACACTTTCAATCAACTCACCGACGCTACGCACCGGGGTTATTGCCAACGCGACGGATCTACAAATTCCACATCTGCGCCCTCGGTGTTACTCATCAGCGTACTTATCACTTCGCCGATTTCCCTCTGTTCAAACAAAATTTGATAGAGGCCGTCGACTAAGGGCATATACACCTCGAGTTCATGGCTCTTGGCATGCACTAGCCGCAAGGTGTTCACGCCTTCGGCCAGCTTGCCCAGCGATTCCGACGCCTCTTCCAGCGACATACCTTGAGCAATGCAGCTACCGAGCCGATGGTTGCGGCTGAGCGGTGAGGTGCAGGTGACAAGCAGGTCCCCTACCCCAGCGAGACCAAGGAAAGTAAACGGATTGCCGCCCATGGACACCGCAAAGCGGCTCATTTCTGCTAGCGCTCGGGTGATCAGCAGGCCGATGGTGTTTTGACCAACTTGTAAACCTGCGGCTAAGCCGCAGACGATGGCGTAAATGTTTTTGAGCGCTCCACCTAGTTCGACGCCATATACATCGGCGCTGGCATAAACCCGCAAAGTGTCGTTACGCATAACATCCTGCACCATTAGCGCGTCTTGCTGATGATGGGTGGCAATCACCGTTCCCGCGAACTGCTGCTCAGCAATCTCCTCCGCTAAGTTGGGCCCAGAAATCGCACCGACATGTTGGCTGGGAGTTAGGTCGCTGAGTAGCTGACTCATTAATCGAAAGCCGTCTGGCTCAATACCCTTGGTGGCGCTAATCAGTACGTCGGTGGGGCTGACATAGGGCGCCATTTCGCGGCAGACCGAGGCAAAGCCAGCACTGGGTACCGCAACAAAAATCAGCGTAGCAGACTCGGTAGCGTAGCCCAGATCTGCGGTCGGCAGCACTCCGGCTTCCAGCGGATGCCCGGGTAAGTAGCGCAGGTTTTCGCCAGCCTGGAGAGTCTGCGCCACCTGTTCGGCATCGCGCATCCACAGATGCGTGGTATATCCGTTTCGGGCAATGATGTTGGCAATGGCGGTACCAAAATTGCCGCCCCCTACAATGGCTACGTTCATCCGCTTAATCGGCCCTACTGGGTCTGTTCGTTAACAAGTCGCCATTGTGACGGCTTGCCAAGCAGATAGATATGCCACTACTCGGCGGCGGGTAGTAGATCCATCAGCAGACGGTTCATCCGTGCCACGTAGGTGGCAGGGTCTTGCAGCTTGCCGCCCTCGGCAAGGCTGGCTTGATCGAACAGCAATTCCACCAGTTCGGCGAAGCGGTCTTCGTCCACTTCTGTGTCTAACCGATGCAGCAAGGGGTGTTCGGAATTGAATTCAAAAAACGGCTTGCTCTCGGGCATGGACTGCCCGCTGGCTTCTAAGATTTTGCGCATTTGAATGCCCACACCGTAGTCTGATAACACCAAGCAGGCAGGCGAATCGGTGAGGCGTTTAGAGGGCCTAACGCCCTCCACTTTGTCGCCGATTACCGCCTGTATGCGTTCGGTTAAAGGATGTTCCTCAGCGTCTTCGTCGTCTTGGTCTTGTTCGGCCTTTGTTTCGCCGGGCAAAGTTACATCACCGCGCATTACGTCGACAAAGGGCACGCCTTCAAACTCGGTGAGCGAACTCATCAGCCATTCGTCGATACGATCGAACATGAGCAGCACTTCAACGCCTTTGTCTTTGAAAATTTCTAGGTGCGGGCTGCGGCTCGCTGTCTCATAGGTTTCGGCGCAAATGTAGTAGACACTTTCTTGGTCGTCTTTTTTACGCCCCAGATAGTCTTCAAGGCTGACATTTTTGTTCTTGCCGTCGCCAGCGGTAGATGCAAAACGCAGCAGCTTGGTAATGGCGGCCCGGTTGGCAAAGTCTTCGCCAGCACCCTCTTTTAGCACCTCGCCAAACTCATCCCAGAAAGCCTGATACTGCTCTGGCTCTTTCTTCGCCATATCTTCCAGCATGCTCAGCACACGCTTGGTCACCGCGTTGCGAATGGAGGTTACGCGCTCGTCCTGCTGCAGGATCTCGCGTGAGACGTTCAGTGGCAGATCATTAGAGTCGATGACACCCTTAACAAATCGCAGGTAAAGGGGCAGAAATTGGTCGGCGTCGTCCATAATGAAAACGCGCTGCACATACAGCTTCAGACCCCTGGGCACCTCGCGGTTGTACAGGTCAAAGGGCGCTCGCTTAGGTAGGTAGATAAGGCTGGTGTATTCAAACTTGCCTTCAACTCGGTTATGGCTCCAGCTCAGCGGGTCCTCAAAGTCGTGGGACACATACTTATAGAACTCTTTGTACTCCTCGTCTTCTACTTCCGAGCGGGAGCGAGTCCACAGCGCTTGGGCAGAGTTCACCGCTTCGAGTTCTGGCACGAATTCTTCGTCCTCTGACGCACCGTAACCCGGTGTGGAAAACATGCACACCGGTACACCAATATGGTCTGAATACCGCGTCACGATGTGTCGCAGGCGCGCATCTTCGGCGTATTCCAGCGCATCCTCCTGCAAATGCAGTATCACTTGGGTGCCCCTGGGCAAGTCCTCTGCCGCATCGAGGCTATAGGCATCCTCGCCGGTAGAGCGCCAGCGCACACCTTCCCCGCCAGCAGCGCTTTGGGTAAGGACTTCCACTTCTTTCGCCACCATGAAGGCGCTGTAGAAGCCAACACCAAACTGCCCGATTAGTTGGGAGTCGGACTTTTGATCGCCGGTTAAATTCGCGAGGAATTCTGCAGTGCCGGATTTGGCAATGGTACCCAAGTGCGCGATGACCTCGTCCCGAGACATACCAATGCCGTTGTCCGCGATGGTCATAGTGCCTGCGTCTTTATCAAAGCTAATGTCGATACGGAATTCTGCGTCGTCGCCGAGCAAGCTGGCATCTTCTATCGAGCGAAAGCGCAACTTGTCGATGGCATCAGAAGCGTTGGATATCAGTTCGCGGAGAAAGATCTCGCGGTTGGAATACAGCGAGTGAATCATCAGCTGCAGCAGCTGTTTGGCTTCGGTTTGGAAATTGAGAGTTTCGGACTGTGTTTCTGTCTGCGTGTCGCTCATTTGGTCTTGTTCCCCTTGCGCCGGTCAGTTTCGCCTTGCGCTTAGATGTGGGGGTAAGACTAGGAATTTCAAGCGTTTCTTTCCTAAGCGTCAGGTGCAAGTTTCAGGGGCAAATCGCCCCTGAAATCCATGATGGGAACTTGAGGCATTAGCCTCAGCCGTTAGCTCCAGCCGGTTACTTCGGCCAAGGCATCGCCAATTTCTGCAAGGCTGCGCACTGTGCGCACTCCGGCGTCTTGTAGCGCAGCAAATTTATCATCCGCTGTACCCTTGCCACCGGCAATGATCGCACCCGCATGACCCATACGCTTACCCGGAGGCGCGGTAACACCGGCAATGTAGCCCACTACTGGCTTGGTTACGTTGGCCTTAATATAAGCAGCCGCCTCTTCCTCAGCGTTGCCACCGATCTCGCCCACCATAACAATCGCTTCGGTAGCCGGGTCCTGCTCGAACAGCTCTAACACGTCGATGAAATGGCTGCCGGGAATTGGATCGCCGCCAATACCGATGCAGGAGCTTTGACCAAAGCCTCGATCGGTAGTTTGCTTCACCGCTTCATAAGTCAGGGTGCCGGAGCGCGACACGATGCCGACCTTGCCGGGCAGGTGGATATCACCGGGCATGATGCCAATTTTGCATTCACCGGGAGTAATAACGCCGGGGCAATTCGGACCAACCATGCGTGCGCCACTTTCCTCTAGCCGGGCTTTAACTGCCAACATATCCAGCGTCGGAATACCTTCGGTGATGCAGACAATGAGCTCGATCCCAGCGTTTAATGCTTCCAAAATTGAGTCTTTGCAAAAACTCGCGGGCACGTAAATCACACTGGCTGTAGCACCGGTTACGGTCACTGCGTCTGCAACGGTGTCAAAAACCGGTAAGCCCAGATGAGTACTACCGCCCTTGCCCGGAGTCACGCCGCCGACCAGCTGAGTGCCATAGGCCAATGCCTGTTCGCTGTGCAGTGTGCCTTGTGAGCCTGTGAAACCTTGGCAGATTACCTTGGTGTCTTTATTTATCAGAATGCTCATGCTTGACCTCCTGCCGCTGCTACCGCTTTTTCGACGGCATCGACCAAGGAGTCGCCGGGAATAATGTTGAGGCCGCTGTCGGCCAGTGTCTGTCGACCCAGAGCTGAGTTGTTGCCCTCAAAGCGCACGACTACGGGAACTTCCACGCCAACTTCCTGCACCGCACCAATGATGCCCTCGGCAATGGTGGCGCAGCTAACGATGCCGCCAAAGATGTTAATCAGAACCGCCTGCACAGCAGAGTCGGACAATATGATTTTGAACGCCTCGGCTACTGCTTCCTTCGTTGCACCACCACCCACATCGAGGAAGTTTGCAGGGTTGCCGCCATGCAGCTTAACCAAGTCCATGGTGCCCATGGCAAGGCCTGCGCCGTTGACCATGCAGCCAATATTGCCTTCCAGAGCCACATAGTTGAGGCTGTATGCCGCCGCCTGCGCTTCGCGTTCATCTTCTTGGCTTGGGTCGTTCATCTCGGCAATAGCGGGCTGTCGATACAGGGCGTTGCCATCGATATTGATCTTGGCGTCTAAGCAGTGGACGTCGCCATCGCTGGTGACTACCAGCGGATTAATTTCCAGCAAAGAACAATCGCACTCTTCAAAAAGCTTGGATAAACCCATGAAAAGATGTGTAAATTGCCGTATTTGCTGACCTTCTAAGCCGAGCTTAAAGGCAAGCTCTCGGCCTTGATATGGCTGGGCACCAACCGCTGGATCGATGATGGCACTGAGGATTTTTTCCGGTGTTTCTTCGGCGACCTGTTCGATTTCCACACCACCCTCGGTCGAGGCCATGAACACCACGCGACGGCTGCCGCGATCTATTACCGCGCTGAGGTACAGCTCGCGGTCAATATCCGTGCAGCTTTCCACATATATTTTGCTTACCGGTTGGCCGTTTTCATCGGTCTGTATGGTGACCAGATTTTTGCCAATCCATTGGTCGGCAAAGGCACGAATATCGTCCAGAGAGTCCGCTAGTTTGACGCCCCCTGCTTTGCCTCGACCGCCTGCATGAACCTGCACTTTGACTACCCAGCGATCACCGCCGATTTTTTGTGCCGCTGCCACGGCCTCATCTGCGGTATCTACCGCATACCCTTCCGAAACAGGTAGGCCGTAGTTCGCGAACAGACCCTTGGCCTGGTACTCGTGTAGATTCATGACGTTTCTTTTCTCCCGTTGCTGGTTTCACCAAATGAAACCTTAAGTGTGAAATTTTAGCGCTTAACTCGATTAACCATGTGAATGGCATGACCGCGTGCGCTTAGGGCGGCTTCGTGCATACCTTCCGATAGGGTTGGGTGAGCAAACATGATTAATCCCAAATCCTCCGCGGACGCACTGAATTCCATACTGATTACCGCTTGGGCGATCAGTTCCGAGGCTTGAGCGCCGATCACATGCACACCCAAAATGCGGTCCGTTTGCGCATCGGCAATTACCCGGATCATGCCTTCGTTCTCGCCCGCAGCTAGTGCGCGGCCGTTAGCAGCGTATGGGAAGCTGCCAACATTGAAGTCTTCACCATCGCCCTTGAGCTGCTGCTCTGTTTTGCCAACCCAGGCAATTTCTGGGTGCGTATAAATTACGCTCGGCACCGTATCGTAGTTGACCAAGGGTTTGTGACCGGCAATGCGTTCCGCCACCATAATGCCCTCTTCCATGCCTTTGTGGGCCAACATGGGTCCGCGCACCACGTCGCCTACCGCGTATACGTTGGTAGCGTCTGTAGCACACAGGTCATTGACGTATAAAAAGCCGCGCTCATCGAGATTGACGCCAGAGTCTGGTGCCAACAAGCCTTCGGTGTAGGGTCGACGCCCTACGGCCACAATGAGTTTATCCACTTCAATAGTGTGCTCACCGTCCTTGTCTTGGTAGGTCACCATTACATGCTTGCTCTTGCCGGTACCCTTAACCTCGGTGCCGGTCACCCTAGCGCCCATGCGAATATCCAGACCCTGCTTCGTCAAAATACGTTTGGCGTCACGAGAAATACGGTGGTCGGCCATGGGTAAGAATTCGTCCATGGCCTCTAACACGATGGCCTCTGAGCCTAGGCGGTTCCACACACTGCCCAGCTCCAAGCCAATAACGCCCGCACCAATAACACCCAGTCGCTTGGGGGCCTGCTTGAATTCCAGCGCGCCTGTGGAATCGACAATAATGTCATCGGTTAGCGGTGCTGGAGGAATCTCTACGGGCACCGACCCTGGCGCTAAAATCACATGCTCTGCCTGCAGCATCTGCTCTTCGCCACCGTGTGGCGTAAAGCCTACTTGGCGGTTAGCGTAGAGCCTGCCCTTACCTGCCAGTGCGGTCACGCCGTTGCCTTCAAACAACGCCGCCACACCACCGGTTAGGCCTGCAATTACCTCGTCCTTGCGCTCAATCATGCGCGGTACGTCGGCACTGACCTTGCCGGTCTTAATGCCCATGGCGGCAAAGTCGTGCTGGGCCTCAACGAATTTATGCGAGGCATCGAGCAGCGCCTTTGAGGGAATGCAGCCCCAGTTCAGGCAGGTACCGCCGAGAACTGGCTTGTCGTTTTTGTCGAGCATCATGTTAATGCAGGCGGTATTCATACCCAATTGGGCAGCTCGAATAGCCGCATGGTATCCGGCAGGGCCGCCGCCGATCACAATTACGTCGTAGGAGTTACTCATCTTAAAGCTCCAACAGAATGCGCGCTGGGTCTTCCAGCATGCCTTTAATCGCCACCAAAAATTGCACTGCCTCGCGACCATCAATCAATCGATGATCGTAAGAGAGTGCCAAATACATCATAGGCCGAATCACAATCTCGCCGTCAACGACCGCTGCGCGATCTTGAATGTTGTGCATGCCGAGCACGCCGGTTTGCGGCGCATTCAGGATGGGTGTGGACATCATGGAGCCGAAAATCCCGCCATTCGATATGGTGAAGGTGCCACCCGCCATGTCTTCAAGACCCAGCTTGCCGGCTCGCGCCTTTTCCCCGTAGGCCATAATTTGGTCTTCGATTTGCGCTAACCCCAGAGCATCTGCATCACGTACAACGGGCACGACCAAGCCGCGTTCGGTCGACACCGCAACGCCTATGTCGTAGTAACCGTGATACACAATGTCGTTTCCGTCAATGCTGGCATTGACAGATGGAAACCGCTTCAGCGCTTCGGTGGCCGCACGCACGAAGAAGGACATAAAACCAAGCTTGGTGCCGTTGTGAGCCGACTGGAATTCGTTTTGATAACGCTTTCGCAACTGCATTATGGGCTGCATGTCGACTTCATTAAATGTGGTCAACATCGCAGCATTTTGCTGGGCTTCGACCAGGCGCTTGGCCACGCTGGCGCGAAGTCGCGTCATAGGCACCCTGCGCTCTACGCGCTCTTCATCCGAGCCGCCAAAGAATTCTGCAGACGAAGGGGCAGTCGCTGCCGATGCCGCCGCCTGTACAGCAGGTGCTGGGCTGGGCTCTTCGCTCACAGAGCCTGATGCCAACGCGCTGGCTACGTCTTCCTTCGTGATTCGACCGTCTCGGCCACTGCCGGCCACGCCGGTAATGTCCAGATTCGCCTCTGCTGCCAATTTCTTCGCCGCAGGACTGGCGAAGCGATCACCATCCGCTGGCGTCTCGACTGCTACCGGCGCAGCAGCAGACGCGCCATCGCCCGTTGCGGCACCACCCGGTTCAAAGTTTGCAATCGGTTCTTCTGACAGTACCGTTTCGCCTTCGGCTTTGAGGATGTTTTGCAACACGCCATCTTCTGGGGCAAAAACCTCGATAACTACTTTGTCGGTCTCGATATCAACCAACAACGTATCTCGGGCAACAAAATCGCCTGGCTGGTGGTGCCATTGGGCAACGCTGCCGTCTGCAATCGATTCCGGAAAAATTGGTGCCTTGATTTCCATGCTTAGTGTCCATTCTCCATGTCGTCACGGGGCTCTTCTGTGAGAGCGGTTTGAACGAGTTGTTGCTGTTGTTCGTTGTGCACGCTGGCGTAACCCACCGCCGGGGCAGCAAAGGCTTCACGACCCGCGTAATGCAGCGAAGGCGCCTTGTCGAGGCGGTTGATCACACGTCGGATACGGTGTTGTATCGAGAACCAAGCGCCCTGATTGATGGGTTCTTCCTGACACCAGATCACTTGTTCCGCTTTGCTGAATCTGCTGAGTTCTTGCAGCAGCTCCTCGTCTGGAAACGGATAGAGCTGCTCAATGCGCATGATCGCGACGTTGTCCAGTTCCTGTTCCGCTCGGGCTTCCCACAAATCGTAAAAGACCTTGCCGCTGCACAGCACAACCCGCTTCATTTTTTTGCTCTGCAGGGCCTCTGTTTCGCCGATCACCAACTGGAATTGGCCGTCGCATAACTCATCGACCGTGGAAACCGCCAGCTTGTGTCGCA
>PCCE01000041.1 GCA_002731575.1 Gammaproteobacteria bacterium
GAGCCGTTCTTTGATGGGGGTATATTGGTGTTAGAAGATGTGGATGAATCACCGCTACGCATCGACCGAATGCTGACCCACCTGAAGTTGGCCGGCGTATTCGACCGGGTAAGAGGCGTGGCGTTAGGCAAGTTCACCAACGCAGAAATCAGTGGCCCTTCACTTAGTTTGGAAACCATCTTTAACGACCTGTTGCAGAGGTACGACATACCCGTGCTCAGCGGACTGATGATTGGGCATACGGAAGACCAAGCAACGTTACCAATAGGCGGCCGGGCCATTCTCGATGCGGATAAACAAACGCTGACTACCGCAGGTCCCTATTTGCGCTGACGCCTTGTACCGCGGAAAAGCCCAGACCCTTATCTAGCTCGGCCGCAGCGCCCGTAGGCCCTGGATATTGGCCTGTTTCAACGACTCAATAGTCGGAGCCTCAACACTAATATCGCCAAGTTCCTTTAGCGGCAGATGTACCTGCTCGTAACCACTTAGCGTTTGCATACGCTGCAGCCAGCCCACGACATTGGCGTGGGGTTCAAGATCAAACAGGTTGGTGTACTGGGCGCTTAGCTGACCCACTTCTACACAGGCTGCTATATCTGCAAGCGTCGGCTGATCCCCCAGCAAATAAGGGGTGTTCGCCAAGTACGCATCGTTGAGCACCTGCAGCACGCTGGCAATGGTTTTACGTGTTTGCTCCTGCGCACTGGCAGAAAATGCCAAATCTTTACGCACCTTGGCTGCAAACAACGTGGAGCACTCACGGACATTACGATGATGGTAGTGCAGGTAGGCGTCTACCCTCGCCTGTGCTTTCGGCTCACTGGGATAAAGATCCGTCCAGCCATTGGTCCGAGCCAGATAGGGCAAAATCGCGTGGGCCTCACCCAGCGTGAAGCCACTGTCAGTTTCTTCAATGCAGGGAATGGTTCCTGCAGGATTTTTTGCTAAGTAATCTGCGTGCCTGCTGCCGCCCACACCGCTGTAGCCGGGATTAATCAGCTCCAGACGAAAGGGGTGATTTTTGTGCAATAGCGCCCAAAGCACTGCCCTAACCGGCTGGGAAAGAGGCACACCGTATACTACTAGATCGCTCATCTCTTCGTTCCTACTGTTAATTCTCTGAATAGACGGCATCCAGCGACGCTGAGGTTGCCTGCGTTCGCGTTAAATTCTTTACCACCCAAAGCAGACTCCCATCCAGCAAAGCATCGGCTTTTACCGCTGCCTCTTGCGCCGGGGCAAAATCTGGGGAGACCGTTGTTATCACTGTAGCCAACCTCCCGCCAAACTGCCCTACTCATCTCAGAGTCGGTACACGCGCTCTGCGGTACCGTAAAAGAGCTCGTGTTGTTCATCTGCAGAAAAGTCTGCAGCAATTATTTTCATCGCGTTCCAATAAACGTCATAGCCCAGCGAAAGCTTGTCTACGGGGAAATTACTTTCAAACATGCAGCGGTCTGGTCCGAAGGCGTCGATGGTATGCAAGTAATAATCGCGGTGGGCCTCGGCCACCTGACCTGACGATGGCGGCCGATCCTGATTCTGCCAATCAAAGCCGTTCACCGGCATGGCAAGCCCACCAATTTTCACCACCACATTCGGACACTGGGCCATGCGAGTAACCTCGCCGCGCCAATCTGCAAGCACCTCGGCCATCTTGCCAGCGTAGTCGCCTGTGCCGCAGGGCGTGCCGAAGTGGTCGAGCACCATGATGGTACCGTCACTGGCCTTGGCTAGGTCGGTAAACGCTGCGTTCTGAAAATGGTAGTGCCAAGAGTCGTAGGTATAGCCCAGATCACCAAGCAGCCTCACGCCACGGCGAAACCCGGGGCGTGCAAATAAATCAGGGTGCGGGGTAGCGTTAAGCCAGCCCAAGTTTTTGCCCGGATCATGGGCACCGCCGTGTCGTATGCCGCGAAACAGACCCGCCCCTGCTTGCTCGTGGGCCTGTAGTGCTTCGCGCAGTTGCGCCTCATCCTGATCCAAATCCGCATGGGCAATAATGCCCGCAATTTCCGCCTTGCCATGGCCTTGGCTTGCCATGGCAGCATCACGGACGAATTCTGTTTCGCCCACCGCACGCAAATGCTGTGGTCCCTCGTTTCGATATTCAGCCCCGCACTCCATGAACACGGTCTTTTCAATGTTGTGGCCAGACTCCGTGTCTTCCCAAAGGTCTGCAAGCAGATAGGTCGGCAAACCGCTAGTACGCCAAAGATGATGGTGCGGATCAATGATCCGACGCTGGGCATCGACGATGTCTTCTTTGTGCTGTTGCAGCCAAGCCCCCAAACTTTCCTTGGTCACTGCCATAAATACCCTCCCTTTCTGCCTTGCTTCTTTCCTCAGTTAAATCAGGCTTATGCCACACGCGACACAAGCCATAACTGCATTCACCCCAGGGTGTTTTGTGCACCGGCAAAGTCGTTGATCCCCAGCCGTTCTCTGACCTGAACCGTGGCATCCTGCATCGATTTGTCCAACGGTATGCCCGTAGCGTCCGCTGTGCGTACCAAGCCGTTGAAGATGGCGGCAATGGCTGCGGCTTCAATCAATGTTGCCTCGCCCACCTTGCTGCGCAACCGCGCACGCGCTGCATCCAGCTCATCGCTGCCCAAGGTCAAGGCCTCACCGAATGCTACCAATTCTTCGCCAGCCTCTACCAAGGCGGAGCCATCACCACCCATGGTGGCTTCTTCCTGCACTTGCAGTGCAACCGCTTTGCTGCTTGCACGAAGCAGCATGACGTGTGCGCTAGTTCAGTAAAAACACTCGTTAACTGACGACACTCTGGCTGCCAGCAGTTCTGCCTGAGGACGCGATAACGGCCCATCCCAAACCAAGTCGTTAAAGCCTCGGTCTTTGCCGGTATACATAACCTGCACATTGCCGAAGAACATGGCGTTGGCCGTGGGCACAAGACTGTATGCCCGAGACACATTGGGGTTTGGCCAAGGTTCCTGCATGGGCAGGTAAGCGCCTATGTCTGCCACCGACTCATTAAGGGTGGAGTCCACGGTTTCGTTGTTGGGCTGGGGCAACACCTCGTGAGGCCGACCCAACGCCTCGGCAAATGCGTCAATGGCCGCAACCGATGCAACGATGGCGGCCAGCTCTACATAGGCTGCCAAGCCTACTGCCTCCGTTTGTTGCTGCGCCCATGCACGGTTTATTTTTTTAGCGTCCGCGGCGATGGTGCGCGCGGCTTCCAGGGCCGCCGGGGATAGCTCGGACGCTGGATAATCCCGGTTAAAAGACAATTCGCTGCGCTGACTGCGTGCAGCGCGAGCCTGCTCGGCAATTTCGATACGTTGCTGCGCTGTCCAAAAACCACTGGCGCTGGCCAGTGTCCGCCAGCTACTGCGGTGGGCGTGCATTATTTCTTCACGCACACCAAATCCCTCTGCGGGATAGTTGAAGTGTATTTGCATTGTTAACCCCTCCTGAAAATTCAAACTACTGGGCTTTGAGCCGCATTAACCTCCCAACAAAAAGCCGTCGACTGCAGCATGCAGCTGTCGGCGCGAGTTCTCTAGCATAAGCGAATGGGTGCCCTGACCAATTATTGTCAGTTGTTTGTATGCAGCCGATGTCAGCCTAGCAAACAGCAGCCGGCCTTGGTCGGGCGTGGTTTCTTCATCTAGCTCGCCAGTGACAATCAGCACCGGCACGGCAATACGGCTTGGGTCGTACCAATCCTCACCACTTTGCATGCAGTGCTGATAGTCTTTTATTACACCACATGGAGCCCTAAGCACGCCGGTTTGCGCAAAACTCGGATCACAGTTTGCCGTATGCTCGCACCATGCCCTACGCGCAGCCTCACTAACGATGTTGTTCAACGCAGCCGTATCGAGACCTGTAGACCAGCGTTTATCCATGCTATCTACATCGACGCTGCGATAAGCACCCAGCTGGGGTAGCTGGGCGGTAATCTCAGGCATGCCCTCTAACCACAGCGCGCCATGCAGTACTAACTTGGCTACGCTGTCAGGAAAGGCTCCGGCATAGCTGCCACAAATGGCAGTGCCCCAACTGTAGCCAATGAGATCAAGCCGACTGATTTGACGCTGAGCGAGAATAAACGCAACCGCTGCCTCAACCTCGGCGACTGCATGCGCTGTATCAACAATGGGGCCGTTGTGCTCTGGCGGCAGCTCCATTTCAGGCGGCCGATCTGACTGACCGTATCCCAGCAGGTCCAAACACCAAGCATCAAAACCTTGGCCTGCCAAATGATCCATCCAAGAATCGCCTTCAAGGCTGTAGTCAAAGGTGTCGGTGGCACCGTAAGTAGCGCCATGCACGCACAACACCGTTTTCCTCATAGTCGGCGGGTTGGCTTGGTCATCACGTTTATTGCGCAGCAGGACATTATGCTCGGCCCGCACACTCGGTATTCGATGGTCTGTTTTGGTAATCATCCGTACCTTCCCTCGTTACGGCTCATGCTTATGCCTATACCGACGTTTATACAGCCTTGGACTAACAGAACCTTTCCGGTCCGCGCCATTGATCAGCAGTGTAACGGTCGCCATAACACCAACCTACGGGCAAGGCTTGCTCTACCGCCAGTAGATCCGTCGAGCTTAGCGACAGCCCCGCACCGGCCACCAGTTCGTCAAGGTGACTCACCGAGCGGGTGCCGGGAATTGGCACCACATGTTCACCTTGGGCCAACAACCAAGCGACAGCTAGGGCAGATGCAGAAGTGCCAAGCTCAGCGGCCAAAGTTCTGAACTGCTCGCTTTTTTGCATATTGAGCTTATAGGTATCCTCCTGAAACCTTGGATTCACCCGCATAAAGGCAAGGCTCTTGCAGGCCTCAAAAGACAGCGGATGGTCGGTGAGCAATGACCGGGCCACAGGACTGAAGGCTACCAAGGTAGTACCTAGCTCGGCGCATTTTTGTACCAAACCAAGTTCCGGTGCGCGGGTTGCTAAGGAGTATTCAGACTGTACTGCGGCCACCGGGTGCACGGCATGAGCGAGTTCTAACGATGACGGCGCAATTTCAGAAAACCCGATTTGCCGTGTCTTCCCAGACTTCACCAACTCGGCCAACGATTGGGTCACCTCTTCGATGGGCACCGAAGCATCGCGGCGATGCACGTACAGCAGCTCTACCTGCTCTACCCCAAGACGCTGCAGCGAGCCGTCCAGCTCCTTGCGCAAGTGCTCGGGGCTGTTGTTGAAATAGCGGCTGCCATCAGGCTTGCTGGCAATGCCCGCCTTAGTAGCGATGGTGAAAAAATCCCGAGCCGGCTGACCACGTTGCTGCAGGTAGGCACCGATGCGCTGCTCCGAAAGCCCTAGGCCATAAACGTTTGAGGTGTCCAAATGGGTAATACCCAAATCCATACAGCGATCAAGAATCGCGAAAGATTTTTCGTCGTCTGTAGGACCGTAAAAATCGCTAAAGGACATAGCCCCGTAGCCTATGGCGGAAATTGACGTTTGCGCCTGTCCAAGGGTCCTCTGCTGCATCATTCACCTGCCAGTTATCGCCAAATTACTGATCAACCCTAATGTTTTATGACGCCGAAGGCCAATCTGCGACTGCAACAGTCACTAACACAGGCAAGTGCCCCTTGCTTCACCGCCCTTTCGTCAAACACGCTCTCTCTGACGAGATAAATAAGTTGCAAGAACAAAGTGTTTTCCGCATCAACTTTGTTTGGGATCGTGTATCGAAGATTGACGGGGATCACTCGACAAGCGAACATCCTTGTTAAGCCCTCGATGACAATCGATAACCGCCGCAAAGAGACTCAACATGACTATGGACTATCCGATTCCTGACGGTGAGGAGCTGCGCCTTGCCACTCTGGAGAGCTATGAGATTATGGACAGCGCACCGGAAATTTGTTTCGACGAAATTACGGAACTCGCTGCAGAAATCTTGCAATGCCCCGTGTCATTTATCGAATTCATGGATGCTGACCGCCAGTGGTTTAAATCGAAGTATGGATTAACCGACGACTATATCGAAACACCTAGGGATATCGCGATATGCGCAACAACGATTTGCCAAAGTGACTTGCTTACCGTCAATGATCTTACTGAGGATGACAGATTCGCTAATAATCCATTGGTGAGTTCTGCGCCCAATATCCGCTTTTACGCAGGCATGCCTCTGATCTCTCCAGATGGCGCAGCCGTGGGCACCATTTGCGCTGTGGACTTTGAAAAGCGCGAAATTTCCCAGAGCCAGAAAGAAGCCTTACGCAGACTGTCCAGGCAGGTGATGGCCCAGCTTGAGTTACGCCGAGCGCTGAAGGAAGCTGACAATGCTGTAAAAAAACGAGAAGAGCTTTATCAAGCTTTGCTTAGCGAGAAACAAGCATTGGACCAATTCATGGCCAATATGCTGCCTGCGAGTATTGCAGAAGAGCTCAAACGCGATGGCAAGGTAGAGCCAAAATACATCGATGAAGCGAGCATTATGTTCTGCGATTTCGTTGGCTTTACCAAGCTTACAGAGACCATGTCGCCGCAAAATCTTATCGACTTGCTGCATCAGTGTTTTTGTAAGTTCGACTCAATCGTTGCCAAACACGGCGTAGAAAAAATCAAGACAATTGGCGATGCCTACATGTGCGTCGCTGGTGCAACTGGCGACAAAGAGGATCACGCCAAGCGTCTTTGCATGGCTGCTCTTGAGATGATCGACTACCTCAGCAAGACCAATCAAACCCGTGAAAAATTGCGTATGCCCACTTGGGACATGCGTATTGGTATTCACTCCGGACCCGTGATTGCAGGCGTAGTCGGCGAAAATAAGTTTACCTTTGACGTCTGGGGCGATGCCGTGAACATCGCGGCTCTTATGGAGCAAAACTCCGAACGCGGAAGGGTAAATGTTTCTGAGTCGACCGAGCATCGTGTGAGTCAACAATTCCAGCTAGAAGATCGAGGTCTTGTACACACCGGTAAGAAAGGCGACTTGCGAATGTTTTTCCTTAGCTAAATGCTGAGTCTTAGCGCCCTTCATCTAGGC
>PCCE01000042.1 GCA_002731575.1 Gammaproteobacteria bacterium
AAGCACCCAGCCCCGGCACGCAAATACACCTCGACCTCCATCAGCAGCTGGCTGCTCGGTTGGCCGCTCATCTGGTCCAGCTTGCCTCCACGGATGCTGTAGACGTCGGGCCTTTGTCTGTCAATGGCTGGCTCGAGCGCACCAGACCGCAAGCGCCACCAAAATTCGATTATCTATTGCGCCCATCTCAGCATCAGCCAGCTACCGCTATTAGGCAACTTGCCAATGCCCCTGTCGAAGCTTGGCTGTGGTGGACACCTGACGATGCTGATCGTGCACATACTTCGGTGCTGGAGCGAGCTGATTTACCAGTAGTAGGGCTAGTACCCGAAGGCGTTGCCCTTTATCTCAGCCTGAGGCGCCGCTGGCAGCAACAAGGTCTGAGTTTGGCCGCGCTGGCTGGCGATTGGGTCTTGCTAGAGCTATCGCACCAGCCCAGTGCTTGGTTCTTTCGCGGCTCATGGTTTGTTCGTCACCAGTCTTATGATTGCGCCCAACGCCTTGACCAGATTGGGGTGACTGCTGAGCATAAGGTGGTTGTTTGGCGTACCTCCGTCACAGCCAATATGCCGCCTGAGACTGCAGGCGAACTGCTAGACCATGATCTTCAAAATTATGAAGCAACAAGGTTAGCGGGTGTACTGGCGCTGCCCGGGCTGATCGCCCTAGGGCTTGCTATGCATGGCGCGGTGAAACCAGTCAGTGATTGGCACGACGACGCTGGGCCGCCGCGCATCAATCTATTAGCTCGGCGGGTTGCCAGGGTGCGGCGGCTGCGCCAGCAAATGATGCACCGAGTGGTCGCCCTTTTCGGGCTAATTGTAGCGGCTCTTGCAGCTAGCATTGCTCTGCTGGGGGAGGGTGTTGTGAGCCGGCAGCAGCAATTCGCACTGCTCCAGCAGCAATATCAACAGCAACAGGAGGCCAGCCGCCACGCCGATCAGGTGCATTTGCAGGGTGAGCAAAGTCGAATCGCTGGGGCCGCTTTGCAAGAATTTGCAGCGGCAGGAAGTCGGCAGCTAGAACGTCTGCGGCGGCTACTGCAGCTGCTGCCAGAATGTGCCCAGCTAACTGCCATAAAGGCGTCGGCCAGTGCGGTGATTCTATCCGGTGTGGCGGCAGACCCTCGCAGCCTGAAGCACCTGCCTGATGCAATATTTGCTGCTTTCGTCGAGGCCGAGCAGCCTGAGATAGCGGCTTGGCCCGTGCTGTTGACCGGGTCCCAAGCAGCAGATTTCTCATCTACAGGGACGCTGCCGGGTCGTTTCGTGTTGCGCTTGGCCTTTGTTGAATCGCAAAGGGCCGCCAAAGCCAAAGCGACCGCATTCGGCAGCGATTCATGAGCAAACCTTGGTCACCGTTTTATGCTGCTGCCTTGGGTTGGTTCACGCGGGTCAGTTTGATGTCCCTTGGTCGCCAAGGCATCGCGTTGATCGCGCCGCTGTTATTGGTGGTTTTACTTATCGGATGGATTTGCACAGCGCCCATGCTGCGCCAGTCAGCGGACCTAGATTTGCAGATTACTCAGACCCGACAAGGGTCATTTGAGGCGGAACAACATAGGCGCGATTGGGCGCAGGCGAGCAATGTCTCTTGGCAGAATGCACTAGGCCGTTATCTTCCATGGCACGAGCAACAGGTAAAAACAAAGTGGTTGTCGAGTCTTACAGACCTGGGTTCGCAGCACCAGTTGCGGACCGTGTCTCTTGAGACTGCCGACAGCCGCATATGGCATGCCAAGGCCGAACTGGGGCAGTTAGCCGCCTTGGGAGCCTTGAGAGACTTGGTGCCGAAGTTTATGCAGCAGGCTTATATCTGGCAGTTCGAGGGTGCGCTGCCAGATGTTTTCGCCATGCTGGATCGACTGGCGAGTGTGGCCATAACCCTAGACAAGCTGGCTATCACACCGACACATTTAGCCGAGCAAGCGCAACAGATCAAGGCCAACGCGGGCAATGAGGTAATGGCTGAGCTGACGTTTCGAGTATTCGTACAGCGCATTGAACCAGCCTCTGCGGCCGACCAATTTTTTACGCTGCCCCGAGCCGCCGCCAAGGATTGGCCACTACTTGCCACAGTGCAGTCCGTGGGGACCGGGCTTGCGGTAAGTTGCCGCCCCGTGCTGGCCGCCGATGGCGCTGTGCAGCATATCTTCCCGGACGACCACATGCCGGCTATTACTTTTGTTGGGGTGATGGAAGTTGGGGCAGGGAAAGTTGACGAACCATCACAGCATCGTGCCACAAACCTGCACGGCGTCTTTCGCAACACCCAAGGCGTGCTGCGTACTGCTGCTGCTGAGGCCAAGGTGTCAGCACAAGAGTACCGCTTGGCTATGCTGGATTCTCAGCGCGCGGTTTTACAGCCGCTACTTCAGTCTGTTGCGGCAAACAACCAAGCTAAACCCGTGGTGCTAATGCTGCGGCCGCCGCCTGCATTGTCGCCGTTTCTTGTCTCCGCCCCTCCTTTAGCCGCTAAGAGGCAACAATGAAAGAGGTAAGTGCCGGGCGGCGATACCGTTTTGGCAAAGTACTGTGGGGTCTTGGTTTGTTGGCCATTGTTGGTTTGCCCCTGTTTGGCCATGGTGAGGCAGGACCCAACAAGGATCAGACCCGCGGCAACTTGCAGGGGCCGAAGCTAACCCTGCGCATGCAAAATGCTGACGTCAGGGAGCTTTTGCAGTTGCTAGCAGATCAGCGTGCGGTAAGTGTCGTAATCAGCGACGAGGTTGAAGGCACCTTGTCTGTGAATTTAGTCGATGTGCCAGCTAGCCGAGCATGGTCGCAGATTCTTCGTGCTGCTGGCTTAGTCGAGCGTCAGCAGCGGGGCGTTAGCTTTGTGGCTCCTACTGCGATTATCGCCCAGCGGGAGGAAGCAGCGTTATCGAGTGCCCAAGCAGTAGCTGCGCTGGTGCCCCTACAGTCGGCGGTTATTCGCGTGCGTTATGCGCGCGCCAGCCAACTGCTAAAGCATCTTGGCTCCTCTCAGTCTTTGCTCTCGCCTCGCGGTGAGGCCTTGGTGGATGAACGGCTAAATGCCTTGGTGGTGAGCGACATTCCGGCGCGGTTAGCCGCCGTGCGTCAATGGGTCGGCTTGCTCGATGCGCCCCTGCAGCAGGTGGCCATTGAAGCGAGAATTGTGACCGCCAGCGACACCTTGAATCACCAGTTAGGTATTCAGTGGCGTGCAGACAATGGCCAAGGCCAGCTTGCAGAAGAAAATACGGCCGATAACAAAGGCATAAGCTCCTGGGTGGCAACCACCGCCCTCGCTGTCGCGGCTCCGGCCTCAACGCTGGCCTTGGGTGTGCTTCGTTCTGGCGTAGAGGTGGATGCAGAGCTTTCATTGTTGGCCGCCAAGGGTCAGGCCAGAGTGCTCGCGAAACCGAAAATTCTTACCATCGATCAGTCACCTGCCTCCATTCAGTCTGGGGTGCAAATTCCGTATCAGGAGACCAGCCGCAGCGGTGCGACATCCACCGCGTTTCGCAATGCCCTGCTTTCGCTGCATGTGTTGCCGCAAATTACTCCAGACCAGAAGATCTTGCTGCAGCTACAGGTCAAGCAGGACACGGTGGGACAAATTTTTAATGGCGTGCCTTCCATTAACACCAATGAAATTCAAACCAGCGTGCTGGTCGGCAACGGTGAGACCTTGGTCCTTGGCGGTATTTTGCAGGAGGATAAAAACCACGCTGAACGCAAAACTCCAGTACTGGGTGATCTGCCTGTCTTGGGTAGGTTGTTTAAGCGCAAAATAGCCCGTAAAGATCAGCAAGAGCTGCTGATCTTCATCACGCCTACCTTGGCCCAGTAGCATGAGTATTGCAGCGAGCAGTAAACGTGTGCAGCGTCGGATTTATAACAAGCCAGATATTTTCGGGTCAGGCTTTGGAGGTTGCATTACACTTGACCTATGAGTGCGCAAAACATTTTTTTGATTGGCTTAATGGCTGTGGGCAAAAGTACGGTAGGTCGGCAACTGGCCGAAGCCTTGAAGATGCCATTTTTCGACGCAGACGAAGAAATAGAAAGGCGCGCTGGTGCCGAAATCTCCTGGATCTTCGATGTTGAAGGCGAAATAGGATTCCGCCAACGCGAGGCGGCTATTATTGACGAATTGACCCAGCAGCAGGGCATCGTGCTGGCCACTGGGGGGGGCGCAGTCCTGTTGGAAGAAAACCGCCGTTGCTTGGCCGCTCGAGGCATTGTTATTCATCTCGATAGCCCTATCGAAAAACTCATTGCGCGAACCCGCAGAGACACCAAACGACCGTTGCTGCAAGGCAGTGACCCGGCGGCAAAACTTCGCGAACTGCAACAACAGCGCGGCCCGCTCTATGCGGAGATCGCCGATCATCGTGTGCTCACAGACCAGCGCGGGGTTGGTGCGGTAACGCGAAAAATTTTGAAGCTGCTTGAGCGGCGTAAGTCACACCAGGAGGCGCGTTCATGACTTTGGCAGCACCTGTGCAGGAAACGTTATATGTGGAGTTGGCCGATCGCAGCTATCCGATTCATGTGGGCGATCTTGGGGTTCAGCAGCCTGAACGTTTAAGCCAATTGCTTGAGCCTTTGATCCCCGGTCAGCAAGTTGCTGTGATAACCAATGACACCATCGCACCGCTGTATTTGAGTCAGCTACTTCAGGCCCTCGGCCAACGTCAGGTTGATGTGTATCAACTGCCCGATGGCGAGGCGTACAAGACGCTGGACAGTTTTGCTGCGGTAACCACGTTCCTGCTAGAAAAGCGTCATAACCGTAGCACCTGTTTGATTGCCCTCGGTGGTGGCGTCGTAGGCGACCTATGCGGCTTTGTTGCTGCGACTTTTCAGCGTGGGGTGGCGTTCATTCAAATTCCCACTACGTTGCTTGCGCAGGTGGACTCTTCGGTTGGCGGCAAAACCGCAGTGAATCACCCCGTGGGTAAAAATATGATCGGTGCTTTTTATCAACCTAAGGCAGTACTTGCTGACACCACAGTGCTCGCCACGCTGCCGTCCCGAGAGTATGCGGCGGGTCTGGCGGAGGTGATTAAGTACGGGGTCATCGACGATGTGGAATTTTTCGACTTCCTAGAAGCCAATGTGTCGGCCCTAGCCCGACGTTCTAGCGCAACCCTGCAACATGTCATTTTGCGCTCGTGCGCCAGTAAGGCAAAAGTCGTCAGCGAAGACGAGCGTGAATCTGGTCGCAGGGCGATATTGAACTTCGGCCACACTTTTGGGCATGCCATAGAAAAACTTGCAGGTTATGGGCAATGGCTGCATGGCGAGGCAGTGGCCATTGGCATGGTGATGGCAGCAGAGTTGTCGGTTTTACACTGCGGTTTTCCCCCTGCCGACGCTCAGCGTTTACGCACCCTGCTGCAAGGCCTCGGCTTACCGGTTATCTTGGGCCAGCAACGTATCGGTGTAGACGCGATGATCGAGGCCATGGGCATGGACAAAAAGGTCAGTGACGGACGTCTGAAGTTCGTGCTGGCGCGCCAGCTCGGTGATGTGATCATCAGTGATGATGTGAGTTTGAATGGGTTGCGCAAGTTACTTACCGAACAAATGTCATGACCTCGATCAAGCTCAGTCAGTGGGTATGTGTTGGGTTACTGGTTGCGTTGGGGTCGTGTGGCTACGCTGCCCCCCAAGCAAATGCTCTGTCCTCATCAAGCCTGGTTATTGCCAAGGCCGAATGGTTGGTGCGACAGCCCGATGAGGCCTATACCCTGCAGTTGCTGACGGTTTCTTCGCCAGCCCAGCTGCAAAAATTTGTTGACGGGGAGCCGGGGCTAGCCAAGTACTCGCTGGCAGCGTTTCGCTATAAAAGCAATAACAAGCTGCTTTACGTTCTCACCGCTGGCAGTTTTGCTAGCCCGGAGGCCGCCTTTCTTGCGCAGGATTCTATAGCTCTGATTGGTCTTACCAAGAATGCGACCTGGGTGCGCTCGATGGCTGAGGTAAAGCGCAGTATTCGCACGACGCTGCAAAATTGAACAACCAGCCCATGGGCTGCTTAAGCGTTAGGGAAGCTCGGTGCTGCCCATGAGGTGGCGGTCGATTTCTCGCGCAGCTTCTCTGCCTTCGTTGATCGCGCGCACAACTAACGATTGCCCTCGGCGGCAATCACCGGCAACAAACACGTTATCCACATTAGTTTTGTAGCAACCGTACTCAGCCTTGTAGTTGGAGCGTTCGTCGTACTCAAGACCCAATGGGTCAGAGGCAGCATGCTCAGGCCCCAGAAAACCCATGGCTAAGAATACGAGGTCCGCCGGCCAGTCTTTTTCGCTGCCGGGAACGTTCTCAAATTTGCCGTTCCTCATTTCGACTTCAACCGTGCGCACACCGGTCAGTTCGCCCTGCTCGTTGCCAAGGAAGCACAGTGAAGAAACAGAGTAGACGCGAGGGTCTTCGCCCTGTACTTCTGCGGCTTCTTCGTGGCCGTAGTCAACGCGGAAAATTTTCGGCCATGTTGGCCAAGGGTTGTTTGCGTCGCGGCTCTCTGGCGGCTTCGGAAACAGCTCGAAATTCACCAAGCTCTTGCAGCCGTGGCGCAACGAGGTGCCGATGCAGTCGGTACCGGTATCACCGCCACCGATAACGATGACATCTTTGCCCTTGGCAGAAATGTGGTTGCCGTCTTGCAGCTCAGAATCCAGCAGGCTTTTGGTGTTGGCGCTGAGGAAGTCCATGGCAAAATGTACGCCCTTGAACTCACGACCCTCGATGGGCAGATCTCGTGGCACGGTTGCCCCTGTGGTCAGCAGCACAATTTCATGTTGCTGCTGAAGCTCGGTAACCGACACACTGTCGTCGCTGCCGTCACCCACCGAGGTGCTGGTGATAAATGTGATGCCTGCTTCGCGCAGCAAGTTGACGCGTCGTTCTACAACGTCGTCCTTGCCCAACTTCATGTTAGGAATGCCATACATCAGCAGCCCGCCGATGCGGTCGGCGCGTTCGTATACGGTGACGCTATGGCCTACGCGATTGAGCTGATCGGCTGCGGCGAGCCCGGCCGGTCCGGAGCCGACGATGGCGATGGTTTTGCCAGTGCGTGAACTTGGTGTATTTGGGGTTACCCAGCCTTCTTCAAAGCCCCGGTCGATTATGGCCATCTCAATATTCTTGATGGTCACAGCCGGATCGGTAATACCCAATACACAGGATCCTTCGCACGGAGCGGGGCAGACCCGTCCGGTGAACTCAGGAAAGTTGTTGGTTTTTTGCAGTCGGTCTAGGGCTTCGCGCCATTCGTCACGGAACACCAAGTCGTTGAATTCCGGGATAAGGTTATGAATCGGACAGCCTTCTTCTGACTGACAAAATGGCACGCCGCAGTCCATACAGCGGGCACTTTGGGTGCTCAGCCGCTGCACATCATGGTTGATGTAAATTTCGTTGAAATCCAGCAGCCGCTCTCTGGCGGGCCGATAGGGGGCGGCCTGTCGCGGGAATTCCATAAAACCGGTGGGTTTGCCCATATGCTTTTTCTTACCGTTCTTGCTGTTTTTATCTGGCGCGGCGCTTAGCCCGCGCTAACCTTTTGCGCCTGCTCTTGCAGTACGCGCTTGTAATCCTTGGGCATGACTTTGACAAAGTCGCCAACGCTGTTCGTCCAGTCTGCGAGCACTGCTGCTGCAACTGGCGATTCCGTGAAGGCCAAGTGATTTTCAATTAATTGCCGCAGCTCTGCCAGATCGGCATCGGTTTCCACGGCGTCTAAGTCGACCATTTCGGCGTTGCAGTTGGCAGCAAATTGCTGGCTCGGGTCCCAAATGTAGGCGATGCCGCCGCTCATGCCAGCGGCAAAGTTGCGTCCGATAGCTCCTAAAATTACCACGCGGCCACCAGTCATGTATTCGCATCCATGATCGCCCACGCCTTCGACTACTGCTCGGGCTCCGCTGTTGCGTACACAGAAACGCTCTGCCGCGATGCCGCGAAAGTAGGCGTCGCCGGAAGTAGCACCGTATAGGGCTACATTGCCCAACAGGATATTTTCTTCAGCAGCAAAGCTACTGTTCTTGGGTGGGTAAACGATAACCCGACCGCCGGAGAGTCCTTTACCGACGAAGTCGTTAGCGTCGCCTTCAACCTCAAGGGTGACGCCCTTGGCAAGGAAGCAGCCTAGGCTCTGGCCAGCGCTGCCATTAAGCTTAAAGCGCATGGTGTCGTCGGGCAGCATCTGCGGGCCTACTCGGGTGATGACCTGATTCGACAGCATGGCCCCAACGACCCGATTGGTGTTTACGATGGGCAGTTCTGCGCGAACGCTTTCACCACGCTGTAAGGCGGGTTCGGCAAGTTCAATAAGCTGATTATCCAGCGCCTTGTGCAGTTGGTGGTCCTGCTCGTGAATAGCATAGCTGCCGAGGAATTCGTCTGGAATCTCCGGCTGCGCCAGAATGGCAGACAAATCAATGCCCTCTGATTTCCAGTGTGCGATTGCCGCATCGGTTTTCAGCAAGTCAGCACGACCAATCAGCTCATTGACTGTGGCCACACCCAGTTCGGCCATAATCTGACGCATCTCATGGGCCACCATAAAGAGGTAGTTGACGACATGTTCAGGTTGGCCGTTGAATTTCTTGCGCAACTCTGGATCTTGGGTAGCAATGCCCACCGGACAGGTGTTCAGGTGGCACTTGCGCATCATAATGCAGCCTAAGGCGATAAGCGGCGCGGTGGCAAAGCCATACTCTTCAGCGCCCAGCAGTGCGGCAATGGCGACGTCGCGGCCGGTTTTAATCTGTCCGTCGGTTTGCAGTACCACTCGCGAGCGTAGGTTATTCATCACCAGCGTTTGGTGGGTTTCAGCGATACCCAATTCCCAAGGTACACCGGCATGTTTAATCGACGTCAGCGGTGAAGCCCCGGTGCCGCCAGAATCTCCAGCTACCACGATATGATCCGCGCGCGCCTTGGTAACCCCGGCGGCAACTGTGCCAACGCCGATTTCCGCGCCGAGTTTGACGCTGATGCGTGCCTTGGGGTTGGCGTTTTTCAGATCATGGATCAGCTGGGCCATATCCTCGATGGAGTAAATATCATGGTGGGGTGGCGGACTGATGAGCCCAACCCCGGGCGTGGAATGGCGCAGGCTGGCAATATAGTCGTCGACCTTGCCGCCGGGTAACTCGCCCCCCTCGCCGGGCTTCGCGCCTTGGATTACCTTAATCTGCAGCTCGTCTGCATTGCTGAGGTAGTTGATGGTGACGCCAAAGCGACCGCTGGCAACCTGCTTAATGGCTGAACGCTTAGAGTCACCGTTTTCCATGGCAATGAAGCGTTTGGCGTCTTCGCCGCCTTCGCCGGTATTCGACTTGCCACCCATACGGTTCATGGCTATGGCCAATGACTCGTGGGCTTCTGCGCTAATGGAGCCAAAACTCATGGCGCCGGTGGCGAAGCGTTTGACGATTTCGCCTGCTGGCTCTACATCATCAAGAGCAATGCCAGCGGCGGGGAAATTGAAATCCAGTAGCCCGCGCAGGGTAGCCTTGCGGGTGTTGTCCTCGTTTACCTGTTGGGCAAAAGTCCAATAAGCGTCTTCGCTATTGGTGCGGGCTGCTGCCTGCAAACTGGCAACAGACTTGGGGTCCCACATGTGGGTATCGCCATGTCGACGCCAGTGAAAATCGCCTGGGTTCGGCAGCACGCTTACCGCCGCTTGGTCGCGTTGCGGGTAGCCAATGCTGTGACGGCGCTGCATTTCTTCGGCCAGCACGTCCATAGAAACGCCTTCAACCCGGCTCGCGGTGCCAATAAAGGACTGTGCAACAACATCCTTAGCCAGACCCACGGCTTCAAAAATCTGCGCGCCTTTATACGACTGCAGGGTAGAGATACCCATCTTCGCCATAACCTTGAGCATGCCCTTGGCAACGGCTTTGCGATAGCCGCGCACGACGTCGGCTTGGGTCGCAACATCTGCCACCTGCTCGAAAGCGCCTTTTTCTTGGGCATCCCATAGGGCTTCAAAAGCAAGATAGGGGTTGATTGCGTCTGCGCCATAGCCCACCAGCAAACAGTGATGGTGTACTTCTCTGGCTTCTCCAGTTTCAACGATCAAACCAATTTGACTGCGTTCGGCTTTGGCAATCAGCGCGTGATGCACGCTGCCAACGGCTAACAAGGCGCTCATGGCGATTCGGTCGGTACCCAATAGGCGATCACTGAGAACTATCAAACTGAAACCGTCTGCGATGGCCTGACTGGCTTCTGTGTTGATGCGCTGCAGGGCGCCCTGCAGAGCTGCTGCACCGCTGTTAGCAGGATAGGTAATGTCGATAACCGCTGTGCGCCAGCCCCGATGATCCATGTCAGTAATGGCGGCCAGTTCATCATTGGTCAGAATTGGGTGGGGTATACGCAACCGATGTGCATTCTTCGCTTCGGTTTGCAGCAGGTTTTGTTCTGGCCCGATATAGCAGTCCAGCGCCATGATGACTTCTTCACGGATAGAGTCGATGGGTGGGTTGGTGACCTGCGCGAAACGCTGTTTGAAGTAGTCGTAGAGCATGCGTGGCTTTTCTGACATCACCGCCAGTGCGGCGTCGTTGCCCATGGAGCCTAGCGGATCACGCAACTCTTTAATCATTGGCAGCAGCATGAACTGCATGGTTTCTTGGGTATAGCCAAGAGCCTGCATGCGCGGAGTAAGCGTCACATGGTTCAGGCCTTTGCCTTGGATCTGGGGTAAATCGGTTAGTTCGATACGCTGTTCTTCGAGCCATTTTTGGTAGGGACGACGGCTCGCCAGATCGGTCTTTAGCTCTTCATCAGGGATCATGCGTCCCTGTTCAAAATCAATTAGGAAAATACGTCCGGGTTGCAGGCGACCTTTTTTAATGACCTTGGCCGAGTCTACGGGCACCACGCCAACCTCGGAGGCCATAATGCAGATGTCGTCGTCGGTGATGTAATAGCGCGATGGCCGCAAACCGTTGCGGTCGAGTACTGCGCCAATGCAAGAGCCGTCAGAGAAGGCGATAGAGGCTGGTCCATCCCAAGGCTCGATAAGACAAGAGTGATATTCATAAAAGGCTTTTTTCTCAGCCGACATACCACTGTGCTGTTGCCACGCCTCGGGAATCATCATCAGCAAGGCTTCAGGCAAAGAGCGACCGGACATGAGTAGGAATTCAAAGACGTTGTCGAAAGTGCCGGAGTCGGAGCAGTCGGGTTCGACAATTGGAAACAGCTTGCTGATCTCGTCACCGAAGTAGTCTGAGGCAACGGTGCCTTCCCGCGCATTCATGGCGTTGATATTACCCAACAGCGTGTTGATCTCGCCGTTGTGACTCATAAATCGGTTGGGCTGGGCCCGGTCCCATGACGGGAAAGTATTGGTGCTGAAGCGCGAGTGCACCATGGCCATATGGCTCTCAAACGCCGTATTCGTCAGGTCCGGGTAAAACGGGAAAAGCTGATCGGGAGTAAGCATGCCCTTGTAAATAATGACGTTAGTCGACAGTGAGCACATATAAAACAAATGCGACTGGTTTACATCGTCGTCGGCTCGAACAAGGTGCGCGCAATGCTTGCGAATGGTGTAAAGCTTGCGCTCAAACGACTCGTTTTCCATACCGCCGATAGCGCCCTTGCCGACGAACAGCTGCTCGAATGAAGGCATGGCAGCGCGGGCCGCTTTACCGACATTGGCAACATCTGGAGCTGTGGGTAGTGCACGCCAGCCAATCAGCGTCTGGCCAGCATCGGTGATGGCAGTTTCGATCAGTGCCTTGCAGCGCGCTCGCTCGGCGGTGTCGGTGGGCAGAAATATATTGCCGACACCGTATTCGCCGAGGGCGGGAAGCTCGCGGCCAAACAAACCATTAGCCAAGCCATTGAAAAAGCTGTGGGGCATGCCGGTCATAACGCCAGCACCATCGCCGGTGTTGGTCTCATAGCCGACGCCACCACGATGCTCCATGCAGCAGTTCATGGCGAAGGCGTCCTGCAGAATTTTGTGGCTGGGCCGGCCCTTAATATCGCAGACGAATCCGACGCCGCAGCCATCCTTTTCGTTGGCCGGATCGTATAGCCCGTTTTTCTGCGGGAAGTTGCCGTTAAATGTCAGCGTCATAAATCGTCTCAGTTTTGCCGTACCCGAATGGTTGCCGAGCTGCGCTTCAGTGCTGTCTGACGCGCGATGAATCGCCCCACAGGATGTCTATTGAGGGCCGATTTTGAGGGTCACGGTGCCTTAACTGCTCGCCGTGCGAGCAATCATGGGCGTTTTTTAATATGGTTTGACAGATGCTCCGACAGATCTTCTCTCAAATTGTCTGTACAAGAGCGTCGGATGAGGCCTCTCAACCGGGCCGCAACATTCTCAAAATTACTCTATGGAATCAAGCCTGTGATGGGTTGTGTCGAAGGTCCAGCAAGACATGCGATGCCCCAAATCGGTGCGATTATTAGGGCGGTTCAAGGGCTAATTCCCAGCAGGAACCTGTTTTATGAGCATTGACCAGAGCTATCAGGTGATTGCCCACGCGGTGTTGTGGCGCGCAACCAGCACAGGCTTGCAGGTGCTGTTACAGCAACGCCAGCGGACCGGTTACTTGGATGGCCATTGGCTTTACCCAGGTGGTCGCGTGGAGCTTGGCGAGCGGCCTCAGGTAACAGTCTGTCGGGAGAGCGCGGAGGAAGTTGGGGTGCAAATTATGCAGCCGCGCGTGCTGGCCTGTTTGAGTTATGCAGTGAGTCTGCGGGCAGTCTCCAAGCCAGCCACTCATCAAGGCCCGCAAAGTGGGGTGAACTTTGTTTTTCACAGCAATTGCTGGCAGGGCGAGCCCAGCGCCTTAGAGCCGCATCTACACAGTGCGCCAAAGTTTTTCGCTGTCGACCAGCTGCCGCAACCGCACCCGCCATGGGTTGCTGATGCAGCGGCGGCTCTCACCTACCTGCCCCAAGTGCTTTTTAGGCACTACGGGTAGGCGGCGCGGGATGGCGCAAATGTGGGCCGCCAGAACCCCAGAGTAATTTCCTTGCGGTATTTTTGTCTTAGACCACATAGAATGCGCCACGCTGAAAACTACTTGTTCAATCTGTGAGAGAAAAACCATGAAAGATCCAGTTCGTGTCACCATTACCGGCGCAGCAGGCCAAATCGGCTATGCGCTGCTGTTCCGAGTCGCCTCTGGCGCCATGCTGGGCAACGACCAACCGGTAATTTTACAGCTGTTGGAAATCACTCCGGCTCTGGATGCGGTAAAGGGCGTGGTCATGGAACTGGATGACTGTGCATTTCCTTTGTTGCAGGATGTTATTTACACCGACGACGCCAATGTTGCCTTCAAAGACACCGACTATGCGTTGCTGGTTGGTTCACGACCTCGTGGTCCTGGCATGGAACGCAAGGATCTGCTCGAAGCCAATGCCGCCATTTTTTCGGCTCAAGGCAAGGCCCTGAACGATAATGCGTCCCGGGATGTAAAAGTGTTGGTGGTTGGCAACCCAGCCAACACCAATGCGCTGATCGCCCAACGCAATGCGCCAGATCTGCAGGCGCGTAATTTTACTGCCATGACGCGGCTCGACCACAACCGAGCCATGGCGCAATTAGCCGCCAAGGCCGGCAAGCATGTCTCACAGGTCAGCGGCCTGTGCATTTGGGGCAACCACTCTGCAACTCAGTATCCAGATATCCATCGCGCCAAGGTGGCAGGCGAGGACGCCATGTCGATGATTAATATGGACTGGTACACCGGCGACTTCATACCCACAGTGCAACAGCGCGGTGCAGCCATTATCGAAGCGCGCGGTGCTTCCAGCGCAGCTTCGGCGGCAAATGCGGCCATTGATCACATGCGCGACTGGGCCTTGGGCAGCGATACGGTGCTTTCTATGGGTGTATACAGCGATGGCAGCTACGGTGTCGCCGAGGGCCTCATCTATTCCTTCCCAGTTACCTGCAGCAATGGTGACTGGGGCATTGTTCAAGGCCTAGATATCAACGCTTTCAGTCAAGAGAAAATGGATGCTACCGAAACCGAGCTAACCGAAGAGCGGGACGCGGTAGCGCATCTGCTGCCCTAAGGGCCTTAATAGATGCCTTAACAGGCTCTGTTCTCGCTTCTATCCTAGCCTCTGCATGACTCATACGCCGGTAGGTCGATGTACCGGCGGTCGGATGCTCCCAAATTACTGCACCTGAGGATGGCCCTGCACAGGTTTTCAGGGTAAAAAACTGTGGTAATCGATTAAGGGGAGAGTGGCAAATGCCAGTAACACTGAATATCAACGGGCGCTCTGTTGCCCTAGACATTCCAGATGACACACCGCTGCTCTGGGCGGTCCGCGACGAACTGGATCTCAAAGGAACCAAATTTGGCTGCGGTATTGGCATGTGCGGAGCCTGCACCGTACATGTTAACGGCGTAGCACAGCGTTCCTGCATCACCTTGGTAGGCAGTGTTGCGGATGCATCCATTACCACCATTGAGGGTCTAAGCGCTGCGGGTGAGCATCCGCTGCAGCAAGCTTGGGTAGCGGCGCAAACACCACAATGTGGCTACTGCCAGTCTGGGCAAATCATGCAGGCGGCAAGTTTGCTGGAGCAAAACAGCAACCCCAGTGATGCGGATATTGACGCCGCCATGGGCGGCAATCTGTGTCGGTGCATGGCCTACACGCGCATTAAGAAGGCGATCAAAATGGCCGCGACTGCGGGCGATCTAGCGATAAATGTCGGCACGGAGGTGGACCATGTCTAAGCAAGATCAAGTCGAAGTGTCCACAGAAACTTTAATAGAAGCACCAATAGATACCCAAGCAAATGGTATGACCCGCCGCGGCTTCATGGTGGGATCCATGGGAGCGGGCGTTGCCATGGCCTTTGTTCCTATGGCTTTGCTCAGCGGCTGCGCTGAGGAAGTCCTGACGAACCAGCAATTCGAGCCAACGGTTTGGTACAGCATCCAGCCCAGTGGCGCGATCAGCGTAAAAATCACCAAGGCCGAGATGGGTCAGCATGTGGGTACCGCACTGGCGCGCATTGTCGCCGAAGAGTTAGAGGCGGATTGGAACGATGTCAGTATTGACTATGTCGACACCGACGCCAAATACGGCACCTATATCACCGGCGGTAGTTGGTCGGTCTTTACCAGTTTCGACCAGCTCAGCCGCGCCGGTGCGGCGGGTCGAGTGACCTTGATAGAAGCTGCGGCAAAACTCATGAACGTGGCTCCCGCAGACTGTCGGGCGCAAAGCTCTGTGGTTATCTGCGGTGATCGGCAGATGAGTTTTGGTGACATCGTGGCAAGAGCAGAGTTCAGCCAAAGCTATACCGACGAACAGTTGGCCAGTTTGCCGCTTAAGCCTGCCAAAGACCGCAACTTAATCGGCGTTGATACACCGGCTCGTGACGTTCCGGCAAAGGCCGATGGCAGCGCGGTCTACGGTATTGATGCAAACTACGAAGGCATGGTTTATGCCAAGCCACTGTTGCCGCCAACGCGTTATGGCTCGGTAGTGCAATCTATCGAGGATAGCGCGGCGCAAAATGTTGCCGGATACCAACAAACCTTGGCGCTGGACGATGCCTCCAACTCGGTGCCCGGATGGGTGCTGGTTATTGCCGACTCTTATCACGCTGCGCAACGGGCCGCGCGGCTGGTTGAAGTGCAGTGGCAAGCGGGCTCGACGACCAAAGTAAGTGAGGCCGATCTGCTGGCCCGCGGCGACGAGTTGATTGACAGTGGCGCGGGCGCGTTGGTGCTTGACGACGAGGCCGTGGGGTCAACCTTTGCCGCCGCTGACCGAGTAATCGAGGCGCGTTACACCACAAATACGGCATTACACTTTCAGCTCGAACCGGTAAACGCGATCGGTTTACAGAAGGATGGTATTTGGGAATTGCACACCGGCGCGCAGTGGCAGTCACTTTCTATGCCGGTGTACGCGCAGGCCTTAGGCGTGCCCCAAGACAAGATCGTTATGCGCACTCACCTGTTGGGCGGCGGTTTCGGACGTAGGCTCAATGGTGATTACGGTGTACCGGCATTGCTGGCCGCACAGGCGCTGGGTAAGCCAGTGAAAGTGGTGCTGTCTCGTGAGGATGACTCGCGTTTTGACTCGGTACGTTCGCCATCAGTTCAGCATCTGAGCATGGCCTTTGATGCCCAGCACAATGTGCTTGGCATGCAACATGCTGCCTCCGCTGGCTGGCCCACTGCCGACCTGGCAGCACCATTACTGGGTACCGCAGGCAATGGCGAGAAATACGATCCGTTTGCCATCAATGGCGCAGATCATTGGTACGCGGTAGGCGTACATCGGGTGCGCGCTGTGATGAACGACTTAGCTCAGCAAACGTTTCGTCCGGGCTGGCTGCGCAGTGTTGCTCCGGGGTGGATCAACTGGGCGTCGGAAAGTTTTATGGACGAAGCCGCCCATGAAGCCGGGGTGGATCCGCTGGAGTTTCGTCGGCGCATGCTAACGGCTGAAGGCCATAACGCTGGCGCCGCGCCAGCATCGGTTGGCGGCGCAAAGCGTATGGCCAATGTGCTTAACCGAGCCGCGGCGAAAGCAGGCTGGGGTAAGACCATGCCAGCGGGTGAGGGCATGGGGCTGGCCTGTACCTTTGGCCAAGAGCGCAACATGCCAACATGGACCGCCTGCGTGGCCGAAGTAGCAGTAGACGTGCAATCCGGCAAGGTGAAGTTGAACAAGCTTACTGTGGTGATCGACGCGGGTAGTATCGTGCATCCCGATGGGGCCTTAGCCCAAACCGAGGGCGCGGCGCTATGGGGTGCTAGCCTCGCCTTGCACGAGGGCACCGAGTTCGTGGACGGTCAAGTGAAGGATACTAACTTGGACGGGTATCGCCCCATGCGTATGGGTGACGTTCCCGAGTTGGATATCGAATTCGTTGCAAGCGATCATCACCCGGTGGGACTAGGCGAGCCTGCAACCACGGTGGTCGGTCCGGCGATTGGCAACGCGATATTTGCCGCCACCGGTGCTCGGGTTCGGCATTTGCCGATTCGGCCCGACGATGTGAAAGCCGCAATGGGGTAACCACCCCACCAATGCAGCAAAAGAAAAGGGGCCTAGGGCCCCTTTTCTTGTGTCGCTGAATTTTCCCCGCGTCTACGTTACCCGGCGGCTTACTCGCCGCGAAATTCCGGAGTGCGCTTCTCGCCAAAGGCCTTGCGTCCTTCTGCGCCGTCGGCACTGTACTTAATGCCCAACAGTTGATCTCGAGCAATGGCTCCGGCCTCGGCGGGGCTTTTCGGTAAAGTTGCCAAACTCAACTCTTTGAGTCCCTGTACGACTAAGGGCGCAGATTCGGCCAACACCTTGGCCCAAGCGTGGGCTTGGGTTTCCTCCTCGCCAGTGGGCACGACCTTGTTGACCATGCCCGCAGCCAAGGCACGCTGGGCGTCGAAGTCTTCGCCCAACAGCATGAACTCCATGGCGATTTTGTGGGGTATGCGTGCAACAGCGCTGGCGATCAAGCCGCCAGTAAAGCCTAGCTGAGCTTCCGGGTATTTGAAGCGAGTATTTTCTGCCGCAACCACCAGGTCGCACATTTGTACGATAACGTAGGCACCCCCGATACACCAACCGTGTACCGCGGCAATAATTGGCTTGTGGGTTGTAACGCCGATGCTTGGACCGCCCTGCCACATTTCCTTCGGGGCATCTTTAACATCAGCGCCAACCGAAAAGGCCTTGTCGCCAGCAGCTGTGAGTACGGCAACGCGGTCGTCGCTGTTTTCCAGCCGACGCCAGGCGGCTTGCAACGCAAGAATCAC
>PCCE01000043.1 GCA_002731575.1 Gammaproteobacteria bacterium
ACCAAGACCACTTTGAGTTAAGCGTGGCGGCCTATCCCGAAATACACCCGGATGCTGCGAGCGCCGACATTCAGCACTTCGTAGCCAAGGTAAGAGCCAGAGCGAGTTCTGCAATCACCCAGTATTTTTAAAATTGCGACGCCTACGCGTTTTTCCTCGACCGCTGCGCAGCAGCCGGCCTAACCGTTCCCGTCACCGTCGGCATCATGCCCATTACTAACATCGAATCTCTGCAGCGCTTTAGCGCCAAGGATGGCGCAGACATCCCTCGCTGGCTGGAGAAGTCCATGTCGGGCTATGCCGAAGATGAGAAGAGCCTGGTAGCTTTCGGTGTCGACGTGGTAACAGAACTTTGCGAGAAATTGCTACAAATGGGCGTTCCCGGGCTACACTTCTATACGCTCAATAGATGGGGGGCGACCAGCCAAATTTGTCGTAATTTGGGGTTCCGCGAAATCTGACTTGTCACGTTTAAATCGTTTTTATATTGCCGGTCCGCACCAGACCGGCGCGACCCTACAGCTCGACGCCGAGCGCTCCAACTATGTGTGCCGCGTGCTGCGCATGCAGGAAGGCGACGCCTTGGATATCTTTGACGGTCAAGGCGGCCTATTCCACTGCGCCCTGCAAACGGCACACCTGAAACGCGCGGTGATCAAAGTACTGAAGCCGATGCCACTTGCACCGCAGCCTACACTGGCACCCACTATCGCCCTATCCTTACTTAAGGGTCAGGCCATGGATCGCGCCATTCAGCAGGCTACAGAACTGGGCGTGCGAAGAATTTGGCTGCTTAATGCGGCGCGCAGCAATATCACACTCAAAGATCAGCGCCTTGAGCAAAAGCTCGAGCATTGGCGACGCATTGTCGGCGCTGCATGCGAGCAGTGTGGCCAACTTTGGTTACCCGAGGTGCTGCAGCCGATGAGTGTCAGTCAGTGCCTGACCGAGCTATCTGAGTCTGTTACCCCACTAATTTTTGACCCCAGCGGCGCAGTCATGCCTGCCGCTGTGGATATGGCGCAGCCCTTGGTGTTTATTGGGCCAGAAGGCGGGTGGAGTGATGCAGAGATGGCGCTATTTCAGCAGCGCTATATGACCGTTTATCGACTCGGCGACACTATTTTAAGGGCAGAGACTATGCCCGCTGTTGCCTTGGCATTGGTCCAGCAAGCACGCGGCTGGCGGAGCTAACCCAGCCTGCCTTGCAAACGCTCAGCAAGGGCCGCCAACTGGGCCAAATCTTGATCGAGATCCTGGGCTAAGCCATTTTCTTGCAGCTGACCTTGTGGATCCTCGCGCAGGGATTCTAGTAAACCTGGCAGGGCGTCCAGCAACGCAGCCAACTGCTGTGTGGCAAGCGCAGAAGATTCCTTGTCCGCACTGGTCAGCTGAAATTCGCCACCGGAGGCCAGCACGTCAGCGCGCTCAATCACCCGCTCATAGGCGCTATCGTCGATCTGGGTTAGACCCTCATCACTGCCATTGCTCTCGGGCGGCAGCAATATGGCCAGCAGTGCGTTGGCGTCTACAAGCACTTCCTCATGCTCCTGACCTGGCACCACAGTGCCATCCACAATCCGGTCTATGAGATTAAGCTGCGCCCCGCATACCTCGAGCGCATCAGCCCAGCCAACACCGCTGGCAAACTGCTGCAGCTGGGCAAACTGCGCGCCTAAGGCGGGAAAATCCCAACCGCTGATATCGCTTTGGTTTTGGCAGCTGTCGAGGACCTTTTGCAATGCTTGTCGAAGCGCAGACCATTGATCGGTTTGCACAGACATTTGTAACGATTGGCGCGACGTTAAAGCGGCTAGAGCTTGGATAAGACCTTCACGCACGGCTTCCAGCTCCGGGAGATGCAAACCTGCAGAACCAGTAGCGCCCTGAGCCTGCTGGTCGAGGGCCTTCAGTGCTTTGCTCACCTCCCTAAACACAACGAAGCAAAAACTGCTTAGCGCGAGCTGTTGTTGCTCAACAGCAACCAGCCAGCGCTGCAGCACATCCCAATCTCCTCCTGCAGCGCAGTCACTGCCTATCGCTTGCGTCACCTCGCTCATTAGCATCAACCCGGTTGAGCGATTTTTATTCAGAATGACCGCCAACAACCCACGCTCAAAATTTTCGCGCAGGCGTCTAATTTCTGTGGGTGATAACCCTGAGGACATGTACAAACCTTTTTTGTCGTCAGCTTCTGGTGCAAGCATAACCGGCTAGCTTTCTAGAGGCAGCTAAATACGCACAACCTGCGCAGCGCATCGCATTCGATTTGCGTCACCGACCCAAGTGTCGTTACCGTAGCGCTTTACCAAGTCGCGGACCGAGCATGACCAAAATCGCTTTCTTGATGGATCCCATCGAATATGTCGCTGTTAAAAAAGATTCGACCCTAGCAATGATTAGGGCCGCGCAGCTCAGGGGTCTTGAAGTTTACTACTGTCGGCAAGAGGATCTGCTGATTTCGCAAACTCGGGTTTGTGCTCACTTGACCCGTTTAACGCTTGCCGACGACTTTGCAGCTCACTTAGACCCAGCCGCGATCAGCTCCAACAAGCTATGGTATTCCCTCGGCGCCAGCGAAATGCTGCCACTGTCTGCCATGGATATTGTGATGATGCGCAAAGATCCCCCCTTCGATATGGAGTACATCTACACGACTTACTTGCTTGAGCGTGCAGAAAGTGACGGCGTTAAAGTGGTTAACAAACCCGGCTCACTGCGCGACTGCAATGAAAAACTTTTCGCCACCCAATTCCCCCAATGCTGTCCGCCACTGGTTGTCAGTCGGCGCATGGACATGCTCAAGGCCTTTCATAAAGAGCATAAAAATGTGGTGTTCAAAAAACTCGACGGCATGGGTGGGGCATCAATTTTTCGCGTCATGGAGAACGACCCGAATTTATCCGTGGTGCTTGAAACGCTAACCAATGCGGGCCAAGAACAGATCATGGGGCAAGTCTACCTACCGGAGATTGTCGATGGCGATAAGCGCATTTTGCTGGTCAACGGTGAGCCAGTACCCTATGCCTTGGCGCGTATTCCCTCGGCTGGAGAAACTCGCGGTAATTTGGCTGCTGGCGGACGCGGCGAAGGAAGGCCCTTGACCGACCGCGACCGCTGGATTGCAGAGCAGGTTGGGCCAGAATTGGTAAAGCGCGGCCTCAACTTTGTAGGCATTGATGTTATCGGCGATTATCTCACCGAAATAAATGTGACTTGCCCAACCTGTATTCGCGAACTCGACAGCCAGTTTAACTTGGACATTGCTGGCGATTTGATCGAGTCCTTGCTCGTCTGATTAGCCATAGCTAAACAATGCAGATCTCTCAGGAAAGGCTCTGTTTTACGACTCTAGTGGCCGCCGGCCTGCATACAGTTGTCTTGCTGGGCTTGAACATATCACTGTCACAGCCGCTGCCAATCTCGTCGCCAATAGCCATTAAGCTACAGCAAGGTGGCGACGCTCTGACTGCAGATGGCTCGGCAGTGCCGCCTCGTGCCCAAAGCCAAACCCAAGCCCAAAACCAAGTACAGCCGAGAAACCAACCTAAAGCTCAGCCAACCCAAGCAATTGCCGAGCCAGTACCCCTGCGCAGCATAACCGCACCCAGCGCCGAGCCAAATCGGGAAAACACCAAATCCAGTCAGCAGGCAGTAGCGCAAAGGCCAAGGACTGCGGTATTTGACCGGCAGGCCATGCGCCAACAAATTGCCCAGCTCGACCAACAGGCAGCCCAGCGCTTGGGCGACAGTCGCCTGCGCAACCTTGCTGAAGCCGGCGCGCCAAGTGCTTCTGAATCAGCCTATTTGGCAATGTGGCGGCGCAAGTGCGAGCGCTTGGGCGGCAACAACTATCCCGTAGGACGGCTGCAGGGTGAATTGACCATGCGAGTGGTTATACACCACAGTGGCCGCCTGCTTGAGGTTACGCTGTTACGATCATCAGGCCACCCTGCGCTGGATGAGGCAGCGTTGCGTACTGTTCGCCAAGCAACCCCATATCAGCCCTTCAACGTAGACATGCGCAAGCGGTATGATGAACTTTCCTTCACTCGCACTTGGCAATTTAGTCGCCGTGGCGCAGCGATCAACTGACGCGCCGGCGGCAAACACTATGAATTTTACCAATCACTTCCTGCTGGCGATGCCGACGTTACAACAAGATTATTTCACGGCAACACTAACCTATATTTGCGAGCACAGCGACGACGGCGCCATGGGCATCGTTGTTAATCGGCCCTCGGATGTCTCGGTCTTAGAATTGCTCAACCAGCTCAATCTGAACCCAGCGCGGCACTGGGTAGATCATTCGGTGATCGCCGGGGGGCCGGTCTCCACCAACCGAGGCTTTATGCTTTTTGCTGGCGAAGATCAGTACGAGTCTTCGCTAACCATTACCGATGGGGTCCACCTCACCAGCGCCTTAGAGTCGCTGCGCGCCGTCGCCAATGATGAAGGGCCCGAAGACTTCATGATTGCCCTCGGCTATGCGGGCTGGACCGGCGGTCAGCTTGAGGACGAAATCACCCGCAATGTTTGGTTAACCGTTGAGGCTGAGCCAGAGGTATTGTTCGAGCAACCCTACGAGCAGCGTTTAGATGCAGCAGCAAAGCTGCTTGGCATTGATCTCAGCTTGGTAGCCCCCGAAGCCGGTTACAGCTAATGGGCCATGGCTACGTAATCGGCATCGACTTTGGTCTCAAACATATTGGGCTAGCCGTTGGGCAAACCGTTACTAAAACCGCCAACGGCCTCACCACATTACGGGCAAAAAACGGCAAACCAGATTGGTCCGAACTGCAGCAGCTGATTGCCGAGTACAAGCCTCTAGCCATTGTCGTCGGCTTACCTTTGAATATGGACGACAGCGCCTCGGACATGTCCGACCAAGCAACGTTATTCGCAACCCGACTAAGCCAACAGATACAAACACCTGTGTATCTGGCCGACGAGCGCCTTAGCTCTTGGGCGGTAAAAGCCCAAGAAAGCGCTGCAGGTCAGGACATCCATACTCGGTCCGCCTGTCTGATTACCCAGACCTATCTTGACGACCCAAGCCCGTGCACAGCGATCAATAACAGTTAACAGCAATTTTTTTATGCCATCTTCCAGCGACAACTCTCTCTCAATAAAAACGCGACTTGAAGCGCTACAGGAACGTATTGAACTGACCTGTGCTCGTTACGGCCGCAACGTCGCAGACGTTACTCTTATTGGCGTCAGTAAAACCAAGCCAGCCGAAGATATCGTTAGCGCGCACGATCTAGGGCTGACTCACTTCGGTGAGAACTACCTGCAAGAGGCGGTAGACAAGATAAAGGGGCTACAGGCCCTCAACGCGCAGTGGCACTACATTGGCACCATCCAATCCAATAAAACCAGAGACATCGCCGAGCATTTCGACTGGGTACATACCGTCGATCGAATGAAAATTGGCAGCCGATTGAGCGCCCAATGTCCTCAGGGCAAAACCGTCAAAGTGTTAGTACAGGTCAACATCGACAGCGATCCCAACAAAGGCGGCTGCCCCAGCTCTCAGACAGCCACCTTGGTTCATGAGTTGCTAGAGCAGCCAAACCTTGAGATCCGAGGTTTAATGACCATTCTCAGTAAAGACTCAGAACCTAGGGCCAGCTATGAAAGCGTGGCACAATTGGCCTCTAACATCGGTCAGGGCCTAAATCCAGAACAGCGCAAGCACTGGAATAGCTTGTCCATGGGCATGACGGGTGACATGGACGAAGCCATAGCCGCAGGGGCTACGCATATTCGAATCGGCACCGCACTGTTTGGCGGGCGTTAGCAGGGGCCTAAAATAACGTCCACCCCAGCAGGTAACATGACAGCACGCATATTGAGTTGGGAAACACAGCAATGAAGATCGCATTTATTGGCGCAGGCAACATGGCCAGCAGTCTTATCCGCGGCCTGCAAGCGGGCGCTGTGCCCGCTGACGATATTATTGCAGCAGACCCAGTTCAGAGGCAGCTTGCTGCGCTGGCCGACTTGGGGGTGCAAACCACAACGGATAACGCGGTAGCAGTGGCAAGCGCTGACACCATTGTTCTGGCCATCAAGCCGCAAGTCACTGGGACGGTACTGGGCCAACTTCCGCCCCTGAACTCGCATCAGTTGGTCATTTCCATTGTCGCCGGTATTGATATGAGCAGCCTGCAAGACTGGCTGCCCCAAGGCCAGCCCATCGTGCGCTGCATGCCAAACACCCCGGCGCTACTCGGCGCAGGTATCACTGGGCTGTTTGCCAACCGTGAAGTATCTGCCCAGCAACGCGAGGCCGCGAGCCAAATTCTCAACAGCGTTGGTAGCAGTGTCTGGGTTGCCCAAGAAGCCCAGCTGGACGCGGTAACCGCAGTGTCCGGCAGTGGCCCAGCCTACTTTTTTCTTCTTATGGAAAGCATGGTCGCCAGTGCGCAGAGGCTCGGTCTCGACCCGTCCATCAGCCGTCAGTTAGTGGTGGAAACCGCACGCGGCGCAGCCTTAATGGCATGTCAGCCCGGGGCGGACCCGGCGACTTTGCGACACAATGTTACCTCCCCCGGCGGCACCACAGAGGCAGCGTTAAACACGATGCAGGCTCAGGGCCTCGCAGACACAGTGGACACTGCGCTGCACGCCGCACGGGATCGCGCCGAAACCTTGGCCGTAGAATTTGGGAGTAAGGCATGAATTCGACCTTGTACATGATCGTAGATCTGATTTTTCGTCTTGCGACCATGTTGTTTTTAGTGCGCTTCTTACTACAGGCCTGCGCAGCAGATTTCTATAACCCCATCAGTCAAGCCATTGTAAAAGGCAGCGATAGCATTGCTAAGCCGCTGCGCAGCCTGCTGCCAAACACCGGGCGCTACGACTTAGCGTCGCTGCTGGTAGCCTGGCTCATGGGCATTATCTTTATTGCCCTCGTCACCCTAGGCTCAATGGGTATTACCCAGTATTTGCTCGGCGGAACCGTGCGGCTGATTTCTATTTTGGTCGACTTTTACTGGTGGTCGACACTGCTATTGGTGATCGCTAGTTTTGTTCGCCAAGGCAGTTACCATCCAGCATTAGCGCTTTTGGACGAGTTGGTAGCACCGCTGATGACGCCGCTACGTAATATTCTGCCTACTGCAGGGCCACTGGATTTCTCGCCCATGGTGCTGATTTTGTTTCTTTCCATCGTGCAGCAAGCGCTGCCGCGAGCTTACGGGCTCCTTTAAGCCTATGAACGCGACCACTGCCTCCGTTGGCATTGTCAGCCCCCAGCGGTTTGGTTGTAACGAACCGCTTACGCTGCAAAACGGCAGTGTGCTCGAAAGCTACGAGCTGGTGTACGAAACCTATGGCACCTTGAATGCGGATAAGTCCAATGCGTTACTCATTTGCCATGCCCTATCCGGCCACCATCACGCTGCAGGCGTGCATGATGAGAGCGACCCGAAGCCCGGCTGGTGGGATGCCTGTATCGGACCGGGTAAGGCCATCGATACGGATCGCTTTTTTGTCGTTAGCCTCAACAATCTGGGCGGCTGCCATGGCAGCACTGGTCCGCGCAGCACTGACCCGAGTAACGGAAGAACCTACGGCCCCCATTTCCCCAACGTAGTGGTTAAGGACTGGGTAAAAACCCAAGCGACGTTGGCGGACTTCTTGGGCATAAAAATTTTTGCGGCAGTCGTTGGCGGTAGCCTTGGCGGTATGCAGGCGCTGCAGTGGGCTATCGACTATCCAGATCGCCTGCGCGCCTGTGTAGCCATTGCCTCAGCCGCCAAGCTGTCGGCACAAAACATCGCCTTTAACGAAATCGCGCGCCAAGCCATATCCAGTGACAAAGACTTTCTTGACGGCCATTACTTTGACGCCAACAAAAACCCCGACCGGGGCCTTGGCTTAGCTCGCATGATTGGTCACGTAACTTATCTGTCAGACGACGGTATGGGGTCGAAATTTGGCCGTGATGTTAAGTCCGGTGATTTCGACGCAAACGAGGCCGTAGAGTTTCAGGTGGAAAGCTATCTCAATTACCAAGGCCGCGCCTTCACTCACTATTTCGACGCCAACACCTACCTGTTGATGACCAAGGCCCTAGATCACTTTGATCCTGCCCGAGAGAGCCAAGGCGACTTGGTTGCCGCCTTTGCCCCAGCTCAGTGCAAATTCTTGGTGCTATCGTTTAGCTCCGATTGGCGTTTTTCTGCGGAACGCTCCCAAGAAATTGTCGATGCCTTGGTGCAAGCCCGCAAAAATGTCGCCAGTGCGGTGATTGAATCAGAGCACGGCCACGATTCTTTTCTGCTGCCCATTGAACGGTATACCAGCGCGCTGCAAACCTTCTTAAACCAGACGCTCAGCGCGCAAACGGGACCAAGCCCATGAGCTTGCGCGGCGATTTGGCGCTAATCGGCGAGCTCATTAACGCCAATGCCCGAGTGCTGGATTTGGGCTGCGGTAGCGGTGATCTGCTGGCCTACTTGCAGGCAGAAAAGAATGTAAACGGCTATGGGCTGGATAAAGATCCGGCGAATATCCAGCTGTGTTTAAGCAAGGGTGTGAATGTTATCGAACAGGACCTTGACGCAGGCATTGCCAACTTTGCCACGAAGAATTTCGATATGGTGGTAATGGCCGACGCACTACAAGCCGTTAAAGACCCTCGGGGCCTGCTTCGAGAAATGCTTCGGGTTGGCGAAGAATGTGTCGTTACCTTCCCTAATTTCGGGCACTGGCGTTGCCGCGTGCAGCTTGGTCTAGCCGGACATATGCCGGTTTCAACCCATCTGCCGCATAACTGGCACAACACGCCGAATATCCACCTATGTACGACCCAAGACTTTGAACAACTGTGTCAAGAGGAGGATTTGCGCATCATTCAGCGCCGGGTCGTTAACACCCAATACCGAGAAAATTGGTCGATAACACTGGCCCCAAACCTGTTCGCCAGCCACGCCTTTTATCGCCTAGGGAGACCCGCATGAGCAAAGCCAAACCTATGACCAGCAAACGCAATTTTAATGCGCTGCAACCGCTGCTCGCATTGTCAGTCGCTGTGCTTCTATGGCTTGGTGCAAACACAGCCCACGCACAACAAATGCAGCGCTTCGGCGACTATGAGCTGCATTACATTGTTATCCCCACCACCATGCTGCAACCAGAGATCGCTGCGCGTTATGGCATTCGCCGGGGCAAGGATCGGGCGCTGTGCAACATTTCGGTTATCGACTCCGATGGCGCCGGGGTACGCGCAGATCTTACCGGCTCCAGCCAAAACCTGTTGGGCCAGCGTCAGGGGTTGAGCTTTAGTGAAGTCGTCGATGGCGAAGCCATTTACTACCTAGCGACCATTCGCCACGCGGACGAAGAAATACACCGCATCAATATCGACGCCAGTGTTGTAGGAGCCAGCACGACTCTGAAGCTTCAGCAAAAGCTTTACTGGGCACCCTAGTGGACTTAGTACTGGCCACACGCAATCGGGGCAAGGTCGACGAAATGCGACCCATGCTTGCCAATATCGGCTTTAACCTGATCAATCAGACAGATACCGACATTCCAAGTCCAGTGGAGGACGGAACGACCTTTGTTGAGAACGCTCTGATTAAGGCGCGGGCGGTAGCCGCAGCCACCGGGCTGCCCTGTATCGCCGACGACAGCGGTTTGGTCGTTAGCGCGTTAAACGGCGCCCCGGGCATTTTCAGTGCGCGCTATGCTGGCGAGGGAGCCTCGGATGCAGACAACAATGCGCGGCTACTGCGGGAACTGGAGGCTCACGATGACCGCAGTGCCTACTTTTTCTGCTGCATGGTTTTGCTGAAGGCCGACGACGACCCTACACCGCTTATCGCAACGGGCAAGTGGCGGGGCGAAATTCTCACCGCGCCCCAGGGCCAGGGTGGCTTTGGCTATGACCCGCTGTTTTGGTTACCTGATTTGCTGCAATCGGCAGCGGAACTGCCAAAAGTACAAAAAAATACGATCAGTCATCGCGGCCAAGCTTGCGCCCAGTTACTGAGCTCGCTGAACGCCCATGGCTAAGCAGCCTCTGAACAAGTCATGAATTATTCAGAGGTGCTCTAGATGACCGACCCAAGATTGGATAACCGGGTGCTTGGTCTGTACGTGCACTTCCCTTGGTGCATCAAGAAATGCCCCTACTGTGACTTTAATTCCCACCCGCTGAAGGACAACACCGACCAAGAAGCCTATTTGCAGGCGCTGCGCAAAGACTGGCAACAGCAGTACAAGGCGTTCGCGGCCCAGCGCCTCGCTCAAACCCCGTCACAGCAATTTAACTCGGTCTTTTTTGGCGGCGGCACACCGAGTCTTTTCCGACCCGAACTGTTGCAGCAGTTGCTCAGCGAGATACCTCACCAAGGCGCAGAGGTCACGCTGGAGGTGAACCCCGGTACCGCCGAATACTATGGATTTAGTGACTATCGTGAAGCCGGTATCAACCGCCTTTCCATAGGCGCCCAAAGTTTTGCCGATCCTCAGCTAGCCGCGCTTGGCCGAGTGCACTGTGCCGATGAAACCCGACAGGCTTACGCACGTGCTCGGCAGGCGGGCTTTAGCAATATCAACATCGACTTAATGTGGGGTTTGCCCGGTCAAAGTGTGGAAGCCGCTTTGGCGGACTTGCGTCAGGCCATTGCCCTGCAGCCAGAACATATTTCTTGGTACCAACTCACCATTGAGGCCAAAACCGAGTTCGCTCTGCGTCCTCCTATCCTGCCCAAGGATGCCCTGCTGCAAGAAATTGAAGAGGCTGGGCTGGCACTGTTGGCTGCAGCGGGCTGGCAGCGTTATGAAGTATCGGCCTTTGCCAAGCCGGGAAAACAGTGCCAGCACAATCTGACTTACTGGAGTTTTGGCGACTATCTGGGCATCGGTGCCGGCGCACATGGCAAGTTCAGTCGGGACGCTAAACTGCTGCGAACTCAACGACGAACCCAACCAAGGCTTTATCAGCAGGATCCCTGTAACGGCGAGCCGGTCAGTGTGGTTCCTGACCAGCTGGCGCTAGAATTTATGATGAATGCCCTGCGTCTTATTGACGGGGTAAGCCAAGACACTTTCGCCGAGCGCACCCATATTACGTGGTCAAGTATCGAACCGATTTGGCAGGGCCTGGCAGAACAGGGGTTGGTGACAACCGATCGGTGCGCGACCACGGCATTGGGACTGCGTTATCTTGATAGCGTACTGGAGCGATTTTTATAGGTCCGCCAAGGCCACTGTTCGATACTGCAGGTCGCGGATTTCATGCCCGAGCCGCTCACCCCTTGCTTCAAACTTCGTTGTTCGCCGATCCTCTTGGGCAACCATGCTGGAAGAGGGCTGCTCTTGAGTCCCTCGAATGTTATCGCTAACAAGCTCGAAGCCGGGGTGCTCGGCAAAATGCTCGACCATCCATTCGGCATATTCTGCCCAGTCGGTGGCGAGCCGCACGCTGCCGCCAATCTGTACACGTCGATACAGCTGCTGCAAAAATTCAGGCTGAATCAAGCGACGCTTGTGATGGCGCTTTTTCGGCCAAGGGTCTGGAAAGAAAATACGAACTTCCGCTAAACAGTAGTCAGCGAGTTCCTCGAGCAACAGCTGAGCGGGCTGATCGACCAAGCGCACATTGCCCAGCTCATTCTTGTCGAGACGCGACAGCATGGAGCCTATGCCGGGTTGATAAAGTTCTACGCCAAGCAGCAACCAATTGGGGCGTTGCTGGGCCCAATCAATCAACTCCAAGCCCATGCCAAAACCGATTTCCATTCCCAAGGGACGCATCTGCAAATCGTCAGCCGTCCAGCGGTAGCGCTCGGTCAGCGCCGCTAACGCTGTGGCTTGGGCCTTGGTAAAACGCCCGCGCCGACGGATATAGTTAAAGTCGGTATCGGCGTGATCCGCGGAGCCTTGTTGCGCGTCATCCATAGCGGTAACCGGTTTCCTAAGCTGGTTTCTGGCGGCTGGGTGCTCATCGTCCGCCGGCCCGACGCACTGAAGCTGAGGTGGGTTAGGTGTCTTGAGTCTTTAGCGCCGCAACGCAAAGGCAAGTCCATCCGGCTATAAGCGCCAGACCACCAAGCGGTGTCACTGGCCCAAGCCAAGCGCTCCAAGACGTATTGAACAACACCAGCGCGTAAATACTGCCACTAAAGGTAAGTATGCCCAAGGCAAACAACAGACCTGCCAAACGCAGTACTGCAGGCCCGCCATGACGCAGCCACAGTGCGGTAATCAACATTACCGGCGCATGTACCAGTTGATAGAGAACCCCAGTCTGCCAGCTGGCGAGGCTCGCTGCTGACAGCACCTCGCGTAGCCCATGGGCGCCAAAAGCCCCAAGCAGAACCGCAAGGAGGCCGTAGAGGCCTCCTATCAATAAGATGTGTTTTGCGGGCATTTTACTCCCACACCGGGTCGGCGGCTGGACGCGGCTAGCCTGCGATGGCCGTTTTAAGTTTGTTCATGGCATTTTTTTCCAGCTGACGAATACGCTCTGCTGACACTCCGTACTCGGCGGCGAGCTCATGCAGGGTAGACTTGTCGTCACTGAGCCAGCGCTGCTGTAAAATGTCTCGGCTGCGCTCATCCAAGGCTGCTAGCCCGGCACTAAGACGCAGGTGCATGTCTTTGTCGCTGCTCGCATCCGCCACCAGATCCGCGGGATCCGGCGCAGCCGAAGGCAGAAAGTGCACGGGTGCGGTAGCGGTTTCTTCGTCACTACCGTATCCGTCGAAAGCCATATCGCCGGCACTGAGTCGACTCTCCATTCGCGTCACTTCAGCGCTGGGCACACCCAGTTCATCGGCTATGGCCGCGGTTTCCTCGACACTTAGCCAGCTGGAAGTTTTCTTTGCGCTGCGCAGGTTGAAAAACAATTTGCGCTGGGCCTTAGTGGTAGCCACTTTGACGATGCGCCAGTTGCGCAGAATGTACTCGTGCATTTCAGCCTTAATCCAGTGCACGGCAAAAGAGATCAGGCGCACGCCTACGGTTGGATCAAAGCGTTTTACGGCCTTCATCAATCCCACATTACCTTCTTGGATTAGGTCGGCTTGGGACAAGCCATACCCTTTGTAAGAGCGAGCAAGATGCACCACAAAACGCAGATGGCACATTACCAGTTCGCGAGCGGCGTCTAGATCGCCGTGCTCCTGTAATCTTTGGGCGAGGGAGCGCTCGTCTTCTGGGCTAAGAATAGGAAACTGACTGATCGTACGCAGATAGGCATCGAGATCAGCACCGGGCGCCAGACTTGGCATTTTCATTACATCGGTCGTCATCGTTAGGACTCTCTTAGTAAAATATCGGCTCCGCTCGTAAGCTCCAATCGGCTCTCCTAGCTTGGGCCAGCGCTACTATTGCGCGTTGGAAGTGCTACTTTGGGTAACACCGAGTTCTGATGTTAGCACTCGTTTAGCGAGAGTGCTAACCCCCTTTTGTGACAAAGGCCAAAGATTTATCAGCCGCAAGGCGGTGATACCGGCGAGAACTCGAGGTTGTTTTAAGCTGACGGAGAGCGCTGGGACAATGCCAGCAGGGCACCAAGTACTCCTAGCACCCAGCCGAGCAACAGCATTACGAGTAAAAATGCCGGGTTGAAGCCAGCGATTTGAACCCCAACTTGATAAGACACCGCCAGCGACAGCAGCGGGGCTTCAATCTGATTGAGAAAAACCGCAATCAGCATGATCGCGACAAAACCGCCGCCAAGACCGTAAGCCGAGCCGAAGTAGAGAAAGGGTCGCCGCATTTGTGCTGGGGTGGCGCCGATAAGCGCCAATACACGCAGTTCTCCAAGACGACTTTCAATAGCGATCCGTACCGAGGCGAAGACCACCATCACCGCGGAGAGGAGCAGCATGATCGACAGCCCTGCGCCCACCCGGCTGACCAAATCGGATAGATCTCTCAGGCGCTCAAGCCAAGTGGTCTCAATAACCACATCATCAACACCGCTCTCAGCCAAGAGCTGACGGCGCAGGGCTTCCAGCGCCAGAAAGGACGCTCCGCTGTCGGGTACTACGGCAAAAGACGCGGGCAGGGGGTTGGTTTCTACCGCGACTAGCGCTTGACGCAAAAACTCTGAATCACCACTTTGGGCAAGCATCTGCTGCAGTGCCTGCTCGGGAGTTGTTACCTCGACTCTGGCGATATTGACCCGTTGCCGCAGCCCCTCGGCCATATCTGCTACCGCTGCATCGGATGCGGTCAATTTCATGTAGACCGTCAGGCCAGCATTTCCCTGCCATTGCTCGCTGAAGGTTTGCAGATTGCTATGGGCGATCCATAGCAAGCCGGGCAGCGTCAACGCCACACCCACCATCAGCCAAACCAACAGGCTACTAAGCATGCGCTGGCTGACAAAGAGGGTGGTATCCGACGCCACGCGGGCATGGTCGGCTAGCCAGGCTCGCAGGTAGCTGCCTTGGGGCTGCCAGCGCTCAACGCCTTTGTCGCTACGAGATTTTGTGCTCTTGGCCATTAGTCTGAGGCTTGCTCTGAGTTGGCGGTGTCCTGTACCAGTTCCCCTTGCGACAGATGCAAAATTCGGCAGCCTTGATCCTTGATAAGATCAATATCGTGACTGGCCACGAGGACTGTGGAGCCTAGATCCCGGAACTGATGGAACAGCGTGATGACCTGACGCGACAGGTACGGATCCAAATTGCCCGTGGGCTCGTCGGCCAGAATGATGCGCGGCCGATTGACCACCGCACGCGCAATGCCCACACGCTGCTGCTCGCCGGTGGACAAGTGCCGAGGAAACAAATGGCCCTTATCGCTTAGGTCCACAGTAGACAGTGCTCCGCGCACACGCCGCTCAACATCTTTAGAACGCAAATGGGTGATACGCAGCGGCAGGGCTACATTGTCAAAAACGCTTCGATCTTCGAGCAGGTTATGGTCTTGCAGTACTACACCGACCTGACGGCGGTACCACGGCATTTGCTTCGACCCAAGCTGGCTAACGTCGCTGCCGTCTACTAATACTCTGCCGCTGGTGGGTTGTTCGGCGCCAATCAGCATTTTCAGTAGGGTACTTTTACCCGCACCGGAATGACCCGTTAGAAACACCATGGATCCCTGCTCAATACTTACCGAAACATTGGCAAGGCCCCGAGAACCGTTATCGAAGCGGCGGGAAACATGCTGTAGCTGCAAAAAAGACATAGCTACAGGCCATCCTCGGCCTGCAACAGTGCCTCGACAAATTCCTCTGGCTTGAACTCGCGCAAATCTTCAACACCCTCACCCACTCCGATAAAGCAAATGGGCACGCGCTGCTCGGCGACCGAATCTGCGGCAAGGGCGAACAGTACGCCCGCTTTTGCCGTGCCATCTAACTTGGTTACCACTAAGCCCGTCAGCGGCACAGTTGCATTGAAGAGTTTGACCTGGCTTAGGGCATTTTGGCCAACACCACCATCGAGTACCAAAATCACCTCATGAGGCGCTTCAGGGTCCAGCCGTTTGACAACACGCTGAATTTTCGCCAGCTCATCCATCAACTGGCTTTTTGCCTGCAGCCGACCTGCGGTGTCTACCAGCAGCACGTCTACACCCTTGGCATGGGCACTTTGTACGGCGTCAAAGGCAACCGACGCACTATCCGAGCCCTGAGCTTGCGCAATAACAGGGATGTCCTCGCGCTGCCCCCAAGCCTGCAGTTGTTCTACCGCAGCTGCGCGGAAGGTGTCTCCTGCCGCAAGCATGACGTTCAAACCCTGACTCTTATAGCGCTTTGCCAGCTTGCCGATGGTCGTGGTTTTACCGACGCCATTCACACCGACGAAGAAAATTACCTTGGGCAAAGCTGAGGCTGCTCGTGGTTCAACAACAAGGTTGCGCCCCACACCCTGTAGCCGCTGCACTAGCAACTGGTGCAGGGCTGCATATAGGGCGGACATATTTGCCAGTTCCCGACGACCGGCTCGGACGGTTAGCTCGGCGATAATGGCTTGTGTGGTTTCCATGCCCACATCGGTCATCAGCAGAGCGGCTTCCAAATCTTCCAGCGCTGACTCATTGATTTCTTTTTCGCCCAGCAACAGGTTGCCCAGCCCGGTGGCAAGTTGCGCCCGAGTTTTCGACAGCCCGCTACGCAACCGGCCAAACAGCCCGGGGGCTGGGTCTTGATCTGAGTCTGGATCAGCAGGCGCTTGTGGCGTAGCAGGGTCGGTCATTTTCAGCATCTCTTTGTGTTGGGCACAGTAAGGCGAAATACAGTTGAGCCAACCGAGAGGCGCGGCACTTCGCCCATCGTCGGCAACTGCAGAATTCTATAGCATTCCCAGCTCAATCTAAGAGTTTGGTGTTCGCTTTGAAAAAAAATGTTCGCAAGAACAAAGCCCATGAGGTACGGGTTAACAGTGGCCGCCTGCGCGGGCGTAAGCTCGCCTTCCCAGACGCCGAGGGCCTTCGACCAACGCTTGGCCGTACCCGAGAGACTTTATTTAACTGGTTGCGCCCAAATCTTGTGGACGCGAGGTGCCTTGATTTGTTCGCAGGTTCCGGGGTGTTGGGCATTGAGGCCGCATCCATTGGCGCCCGCGAGGTTGTGCTGATAGAAAATCAGCCGCAAACTGCAACGTACTTGGCGGCCTCTATCGACTCTCTCGGCCTGCAGGATATCTGTACCCTGCATACAACGGGCGCCAGCGACTATCTGGCCCAATGTTCGCAGCCATTCGATATCGTCTTTCTCGATCCGCCCTTTGCTGCGACCGCGCTGTTAGAACAAGCCATTGCACTGGTCTGTCAGCGGGGTCTGGTTCGGCAGCATATTTATCTGGAATTTGACCAACAACAAGAATCTGCCGTCGCCGCCCTGCTGAGCACATTTGAACTCAGCCCGAGCAAAACCACCAAGGCTGGCAGCACCCGCAGTTGGCTCATTTCTGCCTGCTAATTGCAAGCCTTTGTTGCCCCGACAACGCATTGCAGATGCTTCGGGGCAGGGTTAGCATCGCGCCAGCAGCGGTTAGCACAACGCACTTTAACGATTGCTAAGGACATCGTGACATGGCAGAACGCATCGTGGTTTATCCCGGCTCATTTAACCCCATTACTAACGGCCACACAGACTTGGTAGAGCGTGCTCTAACGCTCTTCGACCATGTGGTGTTGGCTATTGGCACCTCGGCACAAAAAGACCCGGCAGTGGCGCTAAAAGACCGTATGGAACTGTGCCGAGAGGTTCTTGCACCCTATGGTGACCGTGTGTCAGTCGATGGCTTCAACAGCCTGCTGGTGGATTATGTGCGATCGAAGAATACCCACTTTGTGCTGCGCGGCCTGCGCACGGTGACCGACTTTGATTATGAGTTCCAGATGGCGGAGATGAACCGCTCACTGGACCCGAAGATGGAATACGTTTTCTTGCCTACATCCAGAGACTGCTCGTTTATTTCATCAACATTGGTGAGAGAAATTGCTGCCCTAGACGGCGATATTTCCCAATTTGTGCATCCTGCGGTAATAGCAGCCATGGCGAAAAACTAGGCTCCAGCACTCTAGCCCAACTTCAGCAGACCGGTTTTTTCCAACCGCCAAAGGTCTGACAGACCGGACAATAGACAGTACTGCGCTGGCCCAGCACCTGCAGTTTTAGCGGGGCCGTGCAGACTCGGCAGGACTGCCCCTGACGCCCATAAACATTTAGGCTTTGCTTGAAGTATCCGGGTTGGCCGTCAGAACCAATAAAGTCCCGCAGCGTCGTTCCACCAACGGTAATGGCATTGGCTAAAATTTCTCGGATTGCCTCAGCAAGATACCGATAGGCCCGCCGACTCACTCGATGGGCCGCAGTGGCCGGGCGAATACCGGCACGGAACAACGATTCAGCCGCATAAATGTTACCTACGCCCACCACAACCTTGCCGTCCATAATGTGGTTTTTCACTGCCACCCGACGCTTCCGCGACGATTCAAACAGATAGTCGCCAGAAAACTCGTTACCCAGCGGTTCTAGGCCAAGGTTTTGCAGCAGCCAATGTTCGGCACTGGAGTGATCGGCATAGTGAAAACTGCCGAAGCGGCGGGGGTCGTTGTAGCGCAGCCAAGGGCCACCCTGAATTTCGATGTCTATATGGTCGTGTGAGCGGGGTGGCTCATCCGGCTGCACCACGCGCAGGCTGCCCGACATGCCTAGGTGCACTATCAGCGCGCCTTTTGCGGTATCAATCAAAATGTATTTGGCGCGTCGGCTGACGCTTAAAACAGTACTGCCCGCTAGGTGCTCGGGCAGTTCGACTGGCCATCGCAGTCGAGGTTCGCGCACATGCACCCGCTGGATCATGCGCCCGATGAGAAAGGGCT
>PCCE01000044.1 GCA_002731575.1 Gammaproteobacteria bacterium
CCAGCCATTGTCAGACAACGGCCCGACGTCTGCAGCATCCGTAGAGGCAAGCTGGACCAGATGAGCGGCCAACCGACCAGCCATCTGCTGATGGAGGTCGAGGTGTATTTGCGTGCCGGGGCTGGGTGCTTCGGCAATCGGTAGAACTATGCATTCTGCCCGCCGCGCACCTAACCAGCAGTTCACAGACAACAACTCACTGCCTAGCTGACTTCGACAGCGGCCAATAACTTGCGCGCAAGCTGGCATAAGGTCTGTATCGCTTACTACAGCAACGGATTCAGTCAGCGCCACTTCAAACTTGGCCGATTCGGCTGTTGGCGGGAGTTTCAGTAAACAAAACCATAAGGCCTGCGGCTGCAATACTATGCCCATAACTAGACGATCAGCCGAGTCCGTGTGCTGCGTGTTTTGCAGTTTCTTACGCGGCCGGGGGCGCGCCGCAATTCGCGCTGTTCGTTGCATGACAATGCCTAACAAGGTCTGCTCTACAACCTGACCCATGGGCTACTGGCATGACAGCGCTCTAAACCGAAGATTGTGTAAGCCAACCGCCCAGACGGAAATGCAGGCCGCTGACACCCCAGTACTCTGCGCGGGAATCTGAATGAGATCATGTTAGATTTTCGGTGAGGAAAACGACTCATAACGTATTCAGAGGTTCCCTAGGTCAGTGCTTTTGCTATGCTCGCCCTGCATTGCACGTTTCTTCTGCCAGCCGAATCCAGCGATATGAACAGCCCTCCGCGCTCTTTACGCAAACACCCAGTGTTGAGTTTTCTTGCTATTTTCGGCTTGGCCACCGTATGCACGGTAGTTATTGGCATCGCTGGCACCTACATCTATTTAGATCCACAGATTCCAAAGGCTAGTACCTTTCGCAATGTCACCCTTGAAGCACCGCTGCGGGTTTATGCCAAGGACGGAGAGCTACTGGGCGAATTCGGCGAGCGACGGCTGATACCTATCCCCATTGAAGAAGTACCAGAAGACTTTATCAGCGCGATCTTAGACACCGAAGACAAGCGGTTTTACCAACACAGTGGTATCGACTACATCTCCTTGACTAACGACTTAGTTCAGTTAGGCGCGAGTGTCATCGGTATAAACGATGACCGCTTGGGCGGCGCCAGCACCATTACCATGCAGTTAGCGCGCAACGTTTCCTTTACCTTGGAGCGCAGTTTTTTACGCAAATTTAAAGAAATGTTGCTGTCGCTGAAGATCGAGCAAGAACTGACGAAGGATGAAATTTTAGAGCTGTACATCAACTTGGTGCCATTCGGCAAACGGGCCTACGGCGCACAGGCTGCAGCGGTCACGTACTATGGTAAGCCGCTGCAGGAGCTGTCCATTGCCCAGCTCGCGATGTTGGCGGGCATTCCCCAACGCCCAGAAGCAGGCAACCCTATCAACGGCCCCGAGTGGGCCTTGCGCCGTCGCAATCAGGTGCTTGGCCGCATGCTGGCGCAAGATTCCATTTCTCGCCCGGAATACGAAACCGCCATTGCTGCGCCGATAACAGCCCAGGTCTATGCCCGAGAATTGGATTTGCCAAGCCCGTACGCAGCGGAGTGGGTGCGCCAAGAAGTGGTTGGCAAGGTTAAAAATTTGTACACAGGCGGCTATGAGATTTACACCAGTCTGGACGGCGTAGCCCAGCGCGAAGCGACCACAGCACTGCGCCGAGGATTGCTCAAATACGATCAGGATCACGGCTATCGTGGAGCCGAGGACACCCTTGAGGCGGCGCTTATAAGCACCATTGCAAGTGTCTACGGCGAGCAAAATGTCGATCAAACTGTCGAGCAGCGAATCGAGCAAGACCTCAATCAAGGTGTCGGGCAATCGGAACTATTGCCGAACTCTGAGCCCCAAACCGCGCCTGTGGATCTAAAAATCGATTTACAAACCCAGTTGCTCAATCGCCTCAACCAACTCGATGCATATACCGAGCAAGTGCCGGCCATCGTGCTGCAGGTGAATGAACAAAATGCCCTGGTGCTGGCCAAGGAGGCAGGGCTAGGCACACTACGCTTAGGCGACAGCCGTTGGGCGAGAGAGTACCGCAGCGTCGATGAACGGGGGCCCCGTCCCCAGCGTATGGGCGACATTGTCAGCGTCGGCGACATCATCAGAGTCAATACCAAGGCGGCCACCAGTACCGCCACCAATTCTAATAACGAGCCGATTTGGCTGCTAACCCAGCTGCCGGACATACAAGGCGCACTGATAGCCATGGACCCGCAAAACGGCGCGGTGCGCGCCTTGGTAGGCGGTTACGACTTTTACCGTAACCAATACAACTATGCCTTGCAGGCACAGCGGCAGCCCGGCTCAGGATTTAAGCCATTTGTTTATTCGTCAGCCCTTACTCGCGGCATCACACCGGCTGATATTTTTCTCGACGCACCCTTGGTCTTCGAAGACGAAAATTTAGAATCCCAATACCGGCCTGAAAACGACAACAATCGCTACAACGGACCAACGCGGCTGCGCGAAGCCCTCTACCGCTCAATTAATTTGGTGTCCATGCGGGTGCTACTAAAAGTTGGTGCTGGCAAGGTACTCGAAGATGTCAGCAGTTTTGGCTTCGATATGACGTCCTTCCCCCGTAATACCCAGCTCGCCTTGGGCGGAGGCACCATGACGGTAGCGCCCGTCGATATGGTTCGAGCCTACGGCGTGCTAGCCAATGGTGGTTATCTGGTCGAGCCTCATATTGTCGAGCGCTTGATCGACCAGCAGGGCAATGTGTTGTACCAAGCCAACCCGGCTACGGTTTGCAAAAACTGTGAAGCAGACGAAACGGTCGAACGCAGCAGCACGGTATCCGACACAGCGAGCAACCGTGACACCGAGGCAGACCCTGATTCATGGCTCAACGGGACGGTGCTGGACTCGCTGCTGCAAAAACAACAGGCACCCAAAAATGAGGTTGTACAAGCCCGAGCCGAGCAGGTCCTAGACGAGCGCAATGCCTTTATCATGCAGTCCATGCTGCGCGACGTCATCAAGCTGGGTACTGGCCGCCGCGCTCGTGCTATAGGCCGCCAAGACCTAGCCGGTAAAACCGGTACTACCAATAACGCTTCTGACACTTGGTTCAATGGCTTTAACTCGTCACTGGTCACCAGCGTCTGGGTTGGCTTCAAAGATCAGCAGCCGTTGGGCCGCAACGCCTATGGTTCGAATATCCCGCTGCCGATCTGGATCGATTTTATGGAAGATGCGCTTGTTGGCACGCCTGAGACAACAATGCTCCAACCTCCGGGTGTAGTAACACTGCGTATCGACCGGGAAACTGGGCAACCTACGGGACGCAACAATCCCAGCTCTGTTGATGAGATGTTTTTAGCCGAAAGCGCGCCGGATGCCTCCTCGACTCTAAACCAGCAGGATACGGCAACTGAGGAAATCAGAGCGGTGGATTTGTTCTAGCCAACTCAGCACTGCAGCCGTGCACAAAGGAGCTGGGCAAAAAAAGCCAGACACAAAAAAAGGAGGTTGCCCTCCTTTTCGTTTTGTTGCCAGCTAGCTTGGCTTAGCTTCCGCCACTCGATCGCTTGGCAAAGCGCTGGCGGAATTTCTCGACCCGACCGCCGGAATCAATAGTCTTCTGCTTACCGGTATAAAACGGGTGGCAGCTTGAGCATACGTCTAAATGTAAGTCCGTCGCCAATGTAGAACCTATCTCCATCTCGTTGCCACAGCTACAGGTGGCCTTGATGACTTGGTACTGAGGATGAATGTCAGGCTTCATATCGGTTGCTTGCTTGTTCTGAATCGGGCGGAAAGTTTAACAGAAGAATAAGCAGCCGCAACCGTGTCAGCGACGCTTAACGCAAGACGAAATTTAGCAGACTGCTACCAATACAGCAGGCACTCTCCGTAGAATGGGCCATGCCAGATCACAAGCGCGTCGTCCAAGTCGCTGTGCCGCGACCACTGCACTCAGTTTATGACTACCATATCGATGGTGACCAAGCGCTACCCGCTGTCGGCGCGCGGCTGCGGGTGCCGTTTGGTCGCTCCGAAGTTATCGGCATTTGCATCAACACCGCTGTCGAAACCCCACATGCCAAAACTAAGGCCATTGTCGCCATACTCGACGATGACGCGGCCATCGCCGAAGAGCTGTTGGATTTAGCTCAGTGGATGAGCAGTTACTACCATTACCCCTTGGGCGAGGTACTCGGCACCATCCTACCCAGCGCTGCGCGCAAAGGCGCAGACTTCACCATCAAGCCGGAACCGCCGCCAGATGTCTGGTGCTTGGGTGATCTGACCGTAGTTAGCCCTAGGGCGAAAACTCAGCAGGCTGTTATCGAACATATGCAGCAGGCCAGCTCAGCACAAACAGGCGATGCACTCATTGAGGCTGGGTTCAATCGCGCCATGTTGCGCAAGCTCGAAGAAAGTGGCGCGCTTAAGCGTCAGGTGCCCGACGCTGAACAGGCCTTAGACACGGCGCTGGCACCCACTCCTGAACAAGACCACGCCATTAGCCAAATTAACGCCGCGCAGGGCTTCGATGTGTTTGCGCTGGAGGGCGTTACCGGTTCAGGCAAAACCGAGGTCTATCTGCAAAGCATGGCGCCGGTATTGAACGCGGGCAAACAGGTGCTCGTTTTAGTGCCAGAAATTGCACTTACACCGCAGACGCTGGCACGTTTTCAGAACCGCTTTGGTCATACCGGCATGTTGCACTCGGCGCTCACCGACCAGCAGCGGCTGCAAACTTGGTTGCGCTGCCGTGCAGGCGAATTGCGTATATTGATCGGTACCCGCTCGGCGGTGTTCACCCCTTTTGCAGCGCTGGGTCTGATCATCGTGGACGAGGAGCACGACAGCTCTTACAAGCAACAAGAGGGCCTGCGCTACTCGGCCCGAGACCTTACGGTCAAACGCGCACAAAGCCTCGACATACCACTGCTGCTGGGATCTGCAACACCATCGCTGGAAACTGTTTACAACGTCCAGCGCGGCCGTTACCGGCACCTTACTTTGCTGGAGCGTGCGGGCGGGGCGCTCATGCCCAGCTATCACACCATCGACCTGCGCGGCCAAACCCTGCGCGGCGGGTTATCCGCTACCCTCATTCGGGTCATTCGCAGTCATCTCAACGAGGCAGGCCAAGTGCTGGTTTATCTGAACCGCCGGGGCTTCGCGCCAACCCTGCTATGCAAGGCCTGCGGTTGGCAGTCGGTGTGTCCAGATTGCGATGCCAAACTCACCTTACATCGCCAGCCCGAGCAGCTCATATGCCATCACTGCAATTTGCGCTTTGGCTTGCCGCAAAACTGCGAACGTTGCGGCCACGACGACCTGTTGCCTGTGGGCATGGGCACCCAACGTGCGGAAGAAGCACTGGGCGAGCGATTTCCCGGTATACCCCTGTACCGCATTGACCGCGACACCACGCGCAGCAACATTCAGTTGAACCAGCAGCTAACGCAAATTCAGCGGGGCAAGCCGTGCATTATGGTTGGCACGCAAATGCTGGCGAAGGGCCATCACTTTCCCGCCGTTACCCTGGTCGCCGTGATCAACGCCGACGCGGGCTTTCTTAGCCCGGATTTTCGTGCCCCGGAACGCACCGCCCAACTCATCGTCCAAGTCGCCGGCCGAGCTGGTCGTGCAGAACGTCCGGGGCAAGTTTGGGTGCAGTCCTATCAACCCGAGAACCCGCTACTGCAACGGCTAATAGAACAGGGCTACCCGGGCTTTGCCCAGGCCGAGCTGACCAGCCGCCTTGATGCCGGATTGCCGCCAGCGCAACCCATGGCCATGCTCCGCGCCGAAGCATTTGATGCGCCCATGGCGAGGGACTTTCTGCTGCAGTGCAAAACTCAGCTAGCAGGCTCTAGCAGCGAATCCGGCGTACAGATATTGGGGCCAGTTCCGGCGCCTATGGCACGACTGGCAAAGCGCTCGCGTTTTCAACTGGTGATACTGGCGGCAAATAGGCCGCAGCTACATCGCACGTTGGCTGGCCTCGGGCAGCCGAAAGCCCATGCCAACCTGCGCTGGTCTATCGACGTAGACCCCTACGACGCCATGTAGTAGCTCTCGGCATATGCAAATCGGCTCTGCTCTTGGCTTCGCCATAACCAAACAAGCGCGGTATCATGCGCTGCTATGTCTTTATTACTCGCCACAGGCGGATTTGCATGACCAAGGATTTCGCCAATCGCGGGCGAGCTGAAAAAGCCCCGGCAAAGAAAGCACGCCCGGCCGGCAAGCCTCGGCCCTCCCGGGCCACACCAACTCGCGGCAAACCGACGCGAGGCGGCAGGAATTCCGTTTTCCATGGCCCCAGTTTTTCCTCTGGAACGATCTTCGGCGCCATTGTCGTGCTGCTGGCGGCTTACTTACCAGGATGGATGAACGATCAGCCCAGCGACCCAGCGGTTGCCGGTGAGTCGGCCCCCCGCTCACCCAACGTCACCTTTGAATTTCCGGACCTTCTCAAAGACAGCGAGATACAGGTCGACACGACGCCCTATCAAGACAACACTGCCGTTAGCGCTACCCAAGCAATCAGCTTTCGCGTGCAGGCCGCTTCATTCCGCGAGGCGAAAGACGCCAACGAAATGCGAGCCAGACTTATCCTGCTTAATCTGTCTGCAACAGTGGTTACCAAGGACAGCCCCACGGGCACATGGCACCGGGTTGTGTTGGGTCCGTTCGAGCGCCGCGTTGACGCCAACCGCGCCCTCACCAAGCTGCGCGAACAAGGTATTTCCGGCGTTATTTTGCAGGATTAGTAGGCAACCCAAACGGTCATTTGACGCACCCTAACCAACAAGACGAGTCCAGATATGCAAGCTTTCCATGGCACAACAATTCTCAGCGTCAGAAACGATCATCAGGTCGCCGTGGGCGGCGACGGTCAGGTATCGCTGGGCGATACCGTAATGAAGGGCAATGCCATAAAAGTGCGCAAGCTGCATCACGACAAGGTGATTGCAGGTTTTGCTGGCAGCACTGCCGATGCCTTTACGTTATTTGAAAAATTTGAAGCCGCACTGGAGAAATATCATGGCCAATTGGCGCGCGCGGCGGTAGAGCTGGCCAAGGAGTGGCGGTCAGACCGCGCTTTGCGCAAGCTCGAAGCAATGCTCATCGTAGCCGACGCCACGGCCACACTGCTAATCAGTGGCAATGGCGACGTTATTGAGCCAGAGGCCGGTGTGCTAGCCATTGGCTCCGGCGGCAACTACGCACGCGCCGCCGCCACCGCACTGGCGGAGAACACCGGGCTGAGCCCAGAAGATGTGGTGCGCAAAGCCATGGCCATTGCCGGCGACATCTGCGTCTATACCAATCATTCACTGACCTTGGAAACGCTTACCACCGATGCCGAATAACGACGCCCTAACGCCCAAACAAATAGCAGCAGAACTCGACCGTCATATCATCGGTCAAAGCGACGCGAAGCGTGCGGTAGCCATTGCGCTGCGCAATCGTTGGCGACGCATGCAGCTGGATCCAGAGCTACGCGACGAGGTCAGCCCAAAAAATATCTTAATGATTGGCCCCACTGGGGTGGGCAAAACCGAAATCGCCCGACGGCTGGCAAAACTGGCTAATGCACCGCTCATTAAAGTGGAGGCCACGAAGTTCACCGAGGTGGGCTACGTTGGCCGCGACGTCGAGTCCATTGTTCGAGACCTAGCAGATACAGCCGTTAACCTATTGCGCCAAGAACAAATGCAAGAAGTTGCCAGCCAAGCCGCAGACCGCGCAGAGGAACGGCTGTTGGACGCGCTGCTACCACCGCCACGCGACAGTGATGGGCCCACAGAAGATTCTTCCACCCGGCAAATGTTTCGTAAAAAACTGCGCGAGGGCGAACTGGACGAAAAAGAAATAGACATAGACCTAGAGCTGGTCGCCGTTGGGGTGGAAATCATGGCCCCACCCGGCATGGAAGAAATGACCAGTCAGCTGCAAAACATGTTCGCCAACCTTGGCCAAGACAAAAAACAGCAACAGCATCTGAGCATAAAGGAAGCGCGCAAGCGTTTGCAGGACGAGGAAGCCGCACGCCTCGTTAACGATGACGAAATTCGCGGCAAGGCGGTTACCGCAGTCGAGCAAACTGGCATTGTTTTTATCGACGAACTGGATAAGGTTGCTAAACGCGCAGAAAACTCCGGTACCGACGTTTCCCGAGAAGGCGTACAGCGCGACCTGCTGCCCTTAATTGAGGGCTGCACTGTAAGCACCAAGTACGGGCCGATCAGCACTGACCACATCCTGTTCATTGGCTCTGGTGCGTTTCATCTGGCCAAACCTTCAGACCTTATCCCCGAACTACAAGGTCGCCTGCCCATTCGCGTCGAGCTACAGGCTCTGACGCCGACAGATTTTCGCCGCATTTTGACCGAGCCTAAGGCCAGCCTGTGCGAGCAGTATCAGGCACTTATGGCGGCAGAGGAAGTGACCCTAACCTTCGACCCCACAGGCATCGAGCGAATTGCCGAACTGGCTTGGCAGGTCAACGAGGGCACCGAAAATATCGGTGCACGCAGGCTGCATACAGTGATGGAACGCCTGCTCGAACCACTGTCATTTGCTGCCGACGAGAGTGCTGGGCAAAGCGTGCTGATCGACGCAGCCTATGTAGATACACACCTAAGTGATTTAGTTAGTAATACGGACCTGTCGCGCTTTATTCTGTAATGCGAGACAGCCCTGCACCGAAGTAAGCCCTATGGAAGCACCCAAGCATATTACCTACCACAAAATCGCCCATACGCTGGAGCTCCAGTGGGCCGATGCCGAGTATCAGATTCCCGCAGAACTGCTGCGGGTTTACTCGCCCTCTGCAGAGGTACGCGGCCACTCTGCAGAGCAGCGTACCCTGCAAACAGGCAAGAAAAACGTTGGAATCCGGCAAATCGAAGCCGTTGGCAACTACGCCATACGCATCACTTTTGACGACAGTCACGACAGTGGTATTTATGCTTGGCCTTACCTGCGCGAGATGGGTGCTGAACAAGATAGGTTCTGGCAGGACTACCTCGCCGAACTCAAGCAAGCCAACGCGTCGCGACTGCCCAACATTCCAGTCAGTCAATGGTCGCCAACATAGCCAGCCCAAACTGCGCCAAACAACCAAGTAAAAAAGCACCTCTGGGGTATCCGCGCTATAGTTTGCGCTCAGCTTGCAACAAGACCCTACAGCGATGACCGAGTCTGCCGACAACAACCGCGCCCAGCCTAACGCTGACAAAGTGAGCTTTGGCTTCGAGCATGTCTCACCCGACGAAAAAACCCGTAAGGTTGGCGATGTGTTTAAAGCTGTAGCAGGCCGTTACGACCTGATGAACGACCTCATGTCTCTTGGTACGCACCGCCTATTCAAACGTATGGTGCTGCAGATGTCTGGGGTGCGCCAAGGGCATCAGGTACTCGATCTAGCCGGTGGTACAGGCGATATGGCGGCCTTATTTGCTGAGGCGGTAGGCGACGAAGGACACGTAATTCTGACCGATCTGAACCGCCCAATGATGCAGGTCGGGCGCAATAGACTGCTCGATCAGGGCTTAGCACAGGTACAATTTTGCCAGGCTCCCGCTGAAGCCCTGCCGTTCGCTGACAACACCTTTGACTGCGCTTGCATCAGTTTCGGCATTCGCAACTTCACTGACAAAGATCAGGCACTGGGCGAGCTGCTAAGAGTGCTAAAGCCCGGAGCCGCGCTACTGGTACTGGAATTTTCCAAACCTACCGACCCAGTGCTAGAAACAGCCTATCGCGCCTTCCAGACCCTGTGGCCGCCTGTTGGCAAGCTGCTGGTAGGCGATGCGCATCCATACCAATACTTGGTTGAATCCATTCGCATGCATCCCAACCAAAAAACCCTGAAGCAGATGTTCGACGACGCGGGTTTTGTCGAAACCCAATTCCACAACTTGGCGGGCGGCATCGCAGCAATTCATCGCGGGACCAAGCCCGAAACATCAGCAGCGCCGTAGACATCGTGCAGGGTACTAACGATATTTTTGTGTCAGCGCTGCAGCGCCTGCTGATGCAGTTGAGCGCAAGAGCGATAGCGCTGGACCCGCATACCGCTCGGGAGCTTCGCGCCTTGGCCGGGCAGGTAGTAGAGATTCATTGTCTTGAACCAGACCTGCGCTGGCATTTACGCGTTGCCGAGGAACATATCGACTTCGCCACCGGTCCTGCGGAGCAACCCAATGTGGCCCTCACTGGCAGCGCCAAGGGACTGCTGCAAACCCTAATCACCGGCAGCAGCGCTGACGGCGTCGCCATTGACGGTGACGCCACTCTGCTCATGCAGCTACAGGCACTAGCAAAGAACTTCAGCCCTGACTTAGTGCGTCCGCTTACCAATGTGGTGGGCAAAGACAAAGCCCAGCGCACGGCAGCCCTGTTGGAGCTAGGGGCAGCAACATTGTGCAGCATGTTCAATGCAGCCGCGCTGCAAACCCAAGAAAGCGCCGAGTCCTTTATGACTCAACGCTTCACCACAGACCCCGAGGTCGAGAACTTTTTGACCCGAGTCGATCAACTGCGGTTGCGCGTTGATCGACTACAGGCACGGCTAACCCTACACGGTGAACCGTCGGACGCACCCTGATGCCTTGGTCCACGCTACGGTATTTGCTCAGTTTAGCCAGTGTGATGTTGCGCTATCGCCTGCACCATTTAATTGTTGCCGAACATATCCCCAACGCCGCAGTGCGGGGCCTGCTGGGGTTGCTGCGTTTCGCTTTGCCAGCGCGCGAGAATCTGCCCAACCAGTTGGCCGAGGCTCTTGCTTCACGCGGGCCCGTTTACATCAAGCTGGGGCAGCTACTGTCAACGCGGCCTGATCTACTGGGAGCGTCAATATGTCGCGGTTTGGCGAAGCTGCAAGATCAAGTAGATCCGCTACCCGACGATACTGCGCTGACCTTGATGCATAGCGCCCTTGGTCAAAGTGGGCTAGCCGAATTTGCGCATATAGACGCGCAACCAATAGCCAGCGCTTCTATTGCCCAAGTACATGGGGCCAAGTTAAGCGGCGGCCAAGCGGTGGTTATTAAGGTGGTCAGGCCTAATATCGAACAGCAAATCCGCAGGGAAATGCAGGCCCTGAAGGCGCTTGCCGGTTGGCTAGAACAGCGCTTGCCACTGCTAAAACAGCTGCGTCCCACACAAATTGTAGAAGATCAGTTGGCTGTTATGTTGGCGGAACTGAACATGTATATGGAGGCCCGCAATCAAATTCAGCTGCGGCGAAACTTTGCTGATTCTCCGCTGCTGTTTGTGCCGCGCCTGTACCCCCAATTTACCCGGGACAATCTACTCGTCATGGACCGTATCGAAGCGCCATCAATTGGTGAGATCGAGCGCTTAAGCGAGGCAGGAGTAGACTTCAAAGTACTCGCGCACAAGGGTGTGGAAACATTCTTTACCCAAGTATTTGACAACAACTTCTTCCATGCCGACATGCACCCGGGCAACGTTTTTGTGGATATTAGCGAGCCATCGGACCCCAAATGGATAGCACTAGACTGCGCCATCATGGGCAGTTTGAGTGAGTCCGACCAAACCTATCTCGCGCAAAACCTTATCGCCTTCTTTGCCCGAGACTACCGGCAAATCGTCAACCTGCACCTACGCTCAGGTTGGATTCCCGCCACCACTGATGCGGCGGCTTTTGAGCAGGTTATTCGCAACGTCTGCGAGCCTATATTTGCCAAGCCGCTGAGCGAAATACACTTTGCCGCCTTTATGACCGAGTTACTCGATGCCGCCAGAACATTCGGCATGCAGGTACAACCACAGCTGGTGCTGCTGCAAAAAACCCTACTCTATATCGAAGGCCTTGGCCGCCAGCTCTACCCAGACTTGGACCTATGGGAAACTGCCGAACCATTTATGCAGCGCTGGGCGGTAAAGCATTTGGGCGCCGTAGCAGTTATCGGCAAGCTGTTGGAAAACACGCCAAAACTTTTGGGTGAACTGCACCGGCTACCCGAGTTACTCGACGACACCCAGACCATCGAACTGCGCAAACAACTGGCAAAGCAGAAAGACGGATTGGACACACTGCAACAGCAACTGCAAAAGACCCGTCGACACAATAAGCGGCAGGGCCTGCTGGGTTTGCTAATACTCGGCAGCATCGCCTTTTGGGTTTGGGGATAACGCCAGGTTGCAACCGTCTAGCGCTTTTTAATTGGTGGCATTGGGTTAATAATGCCCTCGCCCTTTAGCCATTGGTGCCAGCAGATTTATGAGTGTATTAGACGAGTTAACCCAGATATTGGCGCAACGCAAAGCGGGAGATCCCGAAGCGTCCTACGTCGCTTCGCTGCACGCCAAGGGTCTGAACAAAATCCTCGAAAAAGTTGGTGAAGAAGCCACGGAAGTGATTTTGGCAGCCAAAGACGCGCAAGATAATGCCAGCGGTAAAGAAGAAGTCGTAAAAGAAACCGCAGACCTATGGTTTCACACCATGGTGATGCTCAGTGAGTTAAATCTCACACCGCAGCAGGTGTTGGACGAATTAGCTAAACGCCTTGGGATTAGCGGCCACGACGAAAAGGCGAGCCGCTAGTTTGGGCCGTCGCGAAGCGCCACTGCTGTAAACGGCGCAATAAAGCGTCCTATAATCGAACCACTGTTTTCGGAGATTCCCAATGTTTGGATTTGGTATGCAAGAACTGCTGGTCATCTTGGCCATCGTACTGTTGATCTTCGGTCCCAAGCGCTTAAAAAATATTGGTGCCGACCTTGGCAACGCCATAAAAGGCTTTCGCTCGGCGGTAGCCGACGAGGATAAGCCCGCCGATGCATCGGCACCGGGCGCGGCGAAAGTAATCAACGACGATGTGGAAACTGCCGCCAACAGTGCTGGCGCCAAAGAGGCGGAACAGGAAAACAAAACCTAGACTTGGTGTGCCAATGACCGGGACGACTTTCTTTCAACAAACCAACCGGAGCATTGCATAGGCCCATGTTTAGCGATTTCGGCTCAATGGAGCTAATGCTGATCGTCTTAGTGACGTTGCTGGTTATCGGGCCGGAGCGCCTGCCAGAGGTGCTGAGAACTCTCGGCCTGTGGTTTGGCCGGCTATCACGCTCGTTTACCGCCATAAAGGTAGAAGTGGAGCAAGAGATTGGCATGGACGATGTGCGCCGCCAGTTACATAACGAATCGGTTATGGCGGAAATGCAGAAAATCGAAAACGAAGTAAAGCACTCTATACAACCGCCCACGCCTAACTCGACGGACCAAGCTAGCCAAACCGACCAAACCGACCAAACCGACCAAACCGACCAAACCGAAAATGCTGCCGCCAGCGAATCCCAGCCTCAATCTGAGTCCACGGCGGCGACCAAAGAATCGTGAGCACAAAACAGGACGATGCAGTCGATGAGGAGATGCCCTTTCTCGAACACCTAATCGAGCTGCGCAGCCGACTGCTGCGCGGTTTCGCCTTCGTCGGCCTGCTCTTCTTGCCAACCTATTATTTCGCTGAGCCGCTGTTTACTTTCATCGCGGCTCCGCTCATGCAGGCCCTGCCAGAGGGGTCGGATATGATCGCCACGCAGGTAACGTCGCCGTTTTTAACGCCGTTCAAACTGGCGATTTACACGGCGATCTTTATCGGCGTGCCGTTTTTGCTGCACCAGCTATGGGGCTTTGTGTCGCCCGGGCTATATCGCAAAGAAAAGCGTTTCGCCTTTCCACTCCTGTTTTCCAGCGTGCTGCTATTTTACGCCGGCATGGCTTTTAGCTATTTCCTAGTTTTTCCACTAGTATTCAACTTCTTCGTCTCGGTAAGCCCCGAGGGCGTGGCTATCATGACCGACATCAACGAGTACCTAAATTTCGTGATGAAGATGTTTCTGGCCTTTGGTATCGCCTTCGAAATTCCAGTGGCGACGTTTTTGCTTGCGTGGTCTGGGCTTTCCAGCGCCCAGAGCATGGCGAACAAAAGGCCCTATGTGATCATCGGCTGCTTTATCACTGGCATGCTGCTGACACCACCGGATGTTATCTCCCAGCTGTTATTGGCCTTGCCCACTTGGCTGTTGTTTGAATTCGGAGTGCTGCTGGCACGCGTGGTTGAAAAGCGTGAGACAGATGCCGCGCAGCCAGAGGACGAATCCGGCCCCGGCCTTTAAGCGGCTAACAGTTCCTTAGGCCGGACCGCCCGGGTTGGGGTGTTCTAGCACTAAGGTAAAAGGACCTTCGTTAACACTGCTTACCTGCATATCTGCGCCAAACTCTCCTGTTTGCACGGGCAGATGGCCTCCTAGTTCTTGCACAAAGCGCTGGTACAACTCGTTGGCTTGTGCGGGCGCTGCAGCAGCGGAAAAGGACGGGCGGCGGCCCCGGCGCGCGTCAGCCAACAAGGTGAACTGGGATATCACAAGCGCAGAACCACCGATGTCTTTGATGCTCAAGGTGGTTTTGGTTTCACCGTCACCTGCTTCGTCGAACATGCGTAGGTTGGCGATTTTCTCCACCAGCCAGCTCACATCCTCAGGTTCATCGGTTGCCGATACCCCGAGATAAATCAGCAGGCCTTGCTCGATTTTGCCGATGGCCCTACCGGCTACAGTAACCCGCGCACCCAGTACCCGCTGCAAGACTACCTTCACTGTTGCAGCCAAGGTTGCAGTCTAGTACTGGCCGGTCGCAGCTTTCTGCGCATAAGCCTACGCGCGCTTGCGCTCGCTTTCCTTCAGCAGAAGCTTACGCACGCGAATATTCTCCGGCGTGATCTCCACCAACTCGTCGTCGTCGATGAATTCCAATGCCTGCTCTAGAGTCATAAGCATTGCGCCGCTGAGCTGAATATTTTCATCGGTGCCGGAAGCGCGAACATTTGTCAGCTTCTTTTCCTTAAGCGGATTAACCGTCAGGTCATTGGCTCTTGAGTGAATACCAACCACCATACCTTCGTAGACCATTTCGTTGGGGGTTACCAACATTCGGCCCCGGGCCTGTAAATTCCACAGCGCAAAACCAACCGCCTTGCCCTGCGCGTTGGAAATCAGCACACCGTTTTTCCGCGCCCCTACCTCCTCGGCGGTACGCGGCCCAAAACCGTCGGATGCAAAAGACATAATGCCGGTGCCAGAAGTTTGCGACAGGAAGATCGGGCGATAGCCCATAATGCCCCGGCTAGGAATACGGAACTGCAAACGCACCCGGCCCTTGCCATCCGGCTGCATCTCTTGCAGCTCGCCGCGCCGGTCGCCTAACGACTCCATTACCTTGCCCTGATGCTGTTCTTCAATGTCCAGTGTCAGCGTTTCAAAGGGTTCATGAACTACCCCATCTATCTCGCGGTAAATCACCTGCGGCCGCGACACCGCCAGTTCAAAGCCTTCCCGACGCATGGTTTCAATCAATACAGACAAGTGCAGCTCACCGCGACCTGAAACCCGGAAACGGTCCGGATCAGGCGTGTCTTCTACCATGAGTGCAACGTTGTGTAGTGCTTCGGTTTGCAGCCGCTCGCGTATTTGCCGGCTGGTTACATATTTGCCTTCACGGCCAGACAGCGGCGAATTATTCACGCAAAACATCATCGTCAACGTCGGCTCATCGACGGAGAGCGCGGGCAAGGATTCAACTTGCTCCGGCGCGCATAACGTATCGGATATGTTGATCTTATCGACTCCGGTGAGACAGATAATGTCGCCAGCACTGGCGCTCACCGCTTCAACGCGCTCTAAACCGCTGTGGCGGTAGATGTTCATCACCTTACCCTTGCGCTCAGTCCCTTTACGATCTACTACTATTACCTGCTGGTTGCGTTCCACAACGCCGCGGCTAATGCGCCCTATGCCGATGACGCCTTCGTAGGTTGAATAATCCAAGGAGCTGATCTGCATTTGGAAGGGGCCGCTCTCGTCCACCTCTGGCGGTGGCACTTGGTCGACAATCATGTCTAATAGCGGACTCATGTCCTCGGCAATGGCATCAAGCTCTAAACCGGCAACACCGTTTATTGCGCTAGCGTACACGCAGGAAAAATCCAGCTGCTCGTCACTGGCGCCGAGGTTGTCGAAGAGCTCAAACACCTGATCGATGGCGCGGTCTGGATCGCCGCCGGGACGGTCAATTTTATTCACTACCACAATTGGCTTGAGGCCATAGGCAAAGGCTTTCTGGGTCACAAAGCGTGTCTGCGGCATCGGCCCGTCTACCGCGTCTACCAGTAACAAAACTGCGTCGACCATAGACAAAATACGTTCAACCTCGCCGCCGAAATCCGCATGCCCCGGAGTGTCGACAATATTGATTTGGGTATCGCGGTAATTAATGGCGGTATTCTTGGCCAGAATCGTGATGCCGCGCTCTTTCTCCAAATCGTTGCTGTCCATAGCCCGTTCAGCAGCACCAGCGTCCAACAGACCCGTTTGCTGCAGCAGGCAGTCGACCAAGGTGGTTTTGCCGTGATCAACGTGAGCAATGATCGCAACGTTGCGTACATTTAAGTTCGGCACAGAAGTATTTTCCCTGTAAATGTTAGGCGCTAGCGCACTGAGGAACAAAAAGTCGGTTTGCAGCCACCAGCCAAAAACATCAGACGTGACCCTTGGTGTTGGGCTAACGGCCTGAATTGGCAGACGTGCATAGCTCGAGCGGGCGCGATTATGGCCGAAGCCATGGGCGGTGTCGCCTAAAACTCACCTCTGACGAGGTTTCCATTTGCTGGGTCGGCCTTGCACCAAACTGGTAAAAATCTCCCAGCAACATTTGTGTCTCGCAGCTTTATGCACCAGAATAGCGCGGGCGCTGTTCAGAACCGAGCGCGCAGCACTTTTTTGGTGCGAAACATCCAAGGCGTTTTTGAAAATAAAATAAATTCAATGACTTAGACACAAGTAGGTATGGCACGCATTTTGCCTTTCTTTGACCAGGTGCTTGAGACGAAGCACTAATCGGGCGGGCTTTGCGACGGCGCTGGTTCTATTGTGTTGCAAACATCGTCTGCACAGACGAAACGACCTGCAAAACTGCCTATACGCAATGGCACCCACATTTAAGGAGACTAACCAAGCATGAAATCTAAACTCGAATACATTTGGCTGGACGGATATCAGCCGACCCAAAGCCTGCGTAGCAAGACCCAGATGAGCAAGGACAACTTCACTGGCGCCTTAAAAGACGTTTCCATGTGGTCTTTCGACGGCAGTTCTACCGAACAGGCGGAAGGCGGCAGCTCAGACTGCTTACTTAAACCAGTAGCCATTTACCCAGACCCAGATCGCCAGAACGCTTACCTAGTGATGTGTGAAGTACTTAATGCCGACGGCACTCCACACCCCTCCAATGGTCGGGCGACTATTGATGACGACGATAACGATTTTTGGTTCGGCTTCGAGCAGGAATACTTTCTGTGGGATGTCGATACACAATTGCCTCCCGGCTTCCCCCCCGGCGGTTTCCCCGCACCACAGGGCCCATACTACTGTTCAGTAGGAGCAGGTAACGCTCACGGCCGTGATTGCGTTGAAGAACACTTCGATATCTGCCTAGAAGCGGGCATCAATGTGGAAGGCATCAATGCTGAAGTTGCTGCAGGACAGTGGGAATTTCAGGTATTTGCCAAAGGCGCCAAACAAGCGGGTGATGAAACTTGGGTAGCGCGCTATTTGCTCGAGCGGACTGGCGAGAAGTACGGTTATGGCATCAACTGGCATCCGAAGCCTTTTGGCGACCTAGACTGGAACGGCTCGGGCATGCACGCAAACTTCTCTAACGAAGCCATGCGTAGTGAAGGCAAGGAAGAGATTTTCACCAAGATCTGTGAAGAATTTGGTAAGAACATCCAACGCCACATTAGCGTTTATGGCGCTGACAACGATCAGCGTTTGACCGGTAAGCACGAAACTCAGTCGATTGACGAGTTCAGCTACGGCATCTCTGACCGCGGCGCCTCAATCCGTATTCCGGTAACTACCCCGGCTGACGGCTGGGTTGGTCGCTTGGAAGATCGACGCACCGCGTCAAATGCAGATCCTTATAAGGTTGCTGCAGCAATCGTTAAGACCACCAAGGAAGCCTTAGCCTAGGTGCTCTGAGACGAAGCAAGGGTGTCGGCTCATGTCGACGCCCTTTTTTTTGCTTCGTGGGAGGCGCAGTTGCGACTACCACTCTCAGCTTGAACTTTTTTGGTGCTCGCACTACTTTGGTGCGGGCAGCATAGGCGCAGGCGGACGAGTTGACAAACAAATGGAGATTGATCGGTTAGGCATGAACCAAATCAAAAAGCGGCCAGTACCAAATTCAAAATTAGCCGAGCACTTGCTCGGCAGTTTGACGACGGCCGTTATTATGTTGGACGAACGCCTGCATCTGCAGAAACTCAACAGCGCGGCAGAAGATCTGTTGCATATATCCGCCAGTTCGGCGCTCTTTAGCCCCTTATCTGACCTATTACTGCGCAGCGAAGAACTGGTCGCCTCGTTGCAGGACGCTATTGCCGACAGCCAACCCTTTACCGCCAGAAACGTCGCTCTGCAGCTACCGGAAAATACCGTAGAGCAAGTCGACCTGACCGTATCGAATTTAGAAAAGCCCAAGGGCCTGCTGTTGGAACTACACCCCACCAGCCGCATTAACTCCATCAGCCAAGGCAGTTCGAGCGAGGAACAGCAAATTACCACCCGCAGTTTGATTCGCGGGTTGGCTCACGAGGTTAAAAATCCGCTCGGCGGCATTCGCGGTGCGGCACAGTTGCTAGAGCGGGCGCTGCCCAGCAATGACCTGAAAGAATATACCCACGTCATTATCAGTGAAGCGGACCGGCTCAGAGATCTGGTGGACCGAATGCTCGGGCCGTGGCAGCCAATGCAGTTCGAGCCAGTGAATTTGATCGAAGTAATTGAGCGCGTGGTACACATTCTGCAAAGCGAGTTTTCAGCCGACCTGCAGTGGCAACGCGATTACGACCCAAGCTTGCCGGAAGTACACGGCAACAAAGACCAGTTGATTCAAGCCATTCTCAACGTCGCACGCAATGCCTGTCAGGCCCTGCAGGGTACCGAGCGCGCACGCATTACCTTCAAAACTCGAGTGATTCGGCAGTTCACCGTCGGCTCCGTTAGACACAAACAAATCATGCACTTGAGCATCACCGACAACGGACCAGGCATTCCCGAGGACCTGATCGACCGGGTGTTTTTCCCGATGATTAGCGGCCGCAGCGAAGGCTCTGGTTTAGGTTTGTCTATTTCACAAAACATCATCGGGCAACATGGCGGCACATTGCAGGTCGCTAGCCGCCCGGGCAACACGGCATTCTCGGCCTACCTGCCGTTTAGCCTCTACACTAAGCCTAACGAAGCAAGCGAGATACTATGAATCAGCATGTTTGGGTTATCGACGACGACAGCGCTATCCGCTGGGTACTGGACCGGGCATTGAGCCAGGCTGGTATCCCTATTACAGCATTCAATACTGCGGATCAGGCCTTACATCATTTGGACGATGAAGCGCCACTGGCGATCATTACCGACATCCGCATGCCGGGAACCTCTGGCCTGGACTTTTTACGCCAGGTAAAAGAAGCCCATCACCAAGTGCCCATCATTGTTATGACCGCCCACTCCGATCTGCAGAGTGCGGTTACGAGTTTTGAGCGTGGGGCGTTTGAGTATTTGCCTAAACCTTTCGACGTTGACGAAGCAGTTGCCGTAGTGCGGCGAGCCATCGCCCAAACCGAGGACGAAAAGGCCATAGTCTTACCAGAACCTGAAGGCACCACGGAAATCATCGGCCAAGCCCCGGCCATGCAGGAGGTCTTTCGGGCTATCGGTCGTTTGTCTTCTTCGAATGTGACAGTACTGATCAACGGCCCATCTGGCTCTGGTAAGGAACTAGTAGCCCGTGCACTGCATCGCCATTCGCCGAGACAAAGCGAGCCATTCGTCGCTCTGAACGTGGCCGCCATTCCCAGCGACCTCATTGAAAGCGAGTTATTCGGCCACGAAAAAGGTGCTTTCACCGGCGCGGCTCAACGGCGCGTTGGTCGCTTTGAGCAGGCTGATGGCGGCACACTTTTCCTCGACGAAATTGGCGACATGCCCGCGCCCGCGCAAACGCGTCTGCTGCGCGTGCTTGCGGAAAACGAGTTTTACCGAGTTGGCGGACACCACTCGGTCAGCGTCAACGTGCGCATCGTCGCAGCGACCCACCAAAACTTGGAAAAACTCGTAGAGCAAGGCAAATTTCGTGATGACCTGTTTCATCGACTAAATGTCATTCGTGTGCATGTGCCAGGTTTGGCGGAACGCAGAGAAGACATCCCGCTGTTGGCAAAACACTTTCTCGACGCCGCAGCCATTGAACTGGGCGATGAGCCAAAGCGTTTGGACTCTGCCGCTGCGGACTATCTGAGCCTACTACCTTGGCCCGGCAATGTTCGACAACTGGAAAACACCTGCCGGTGGCTACAGGTTATGGCAAGCTCGCGAACCATCCTCATAGAAGACCTGCCGCCAGAGCTTCAGCAGAGCGAGACTCAAGCAGAGCAGGGCAGCTGGGAAACCGGTTTGGAGCTGTGGGCTAATCAACAGCTGGACAAAAACCCGAATCTTGCCTTGCTCGACAACGCCCTACCAAAATTTGAGCGCATCATGATCAATGCAGCTCTGCGCAAAACCGGTGGGCGCAAGAAAGATGCTGCCGAGCTTCTCGGCTGGGGACGCAACACGCTAACGCGCAAAATGCAGGATCTTGAGCTGTAGCGCTCTGAGACATTGCTGTGCACGTTGTGCTCTATCAGCCGGAGATTCCTCCCAATACCGGCAATATCATTCGTATTTGCGCCAATACTGGGGCGAGCCTGCATTTAATTCGGCCGCTGGGCTTCGCTTGGGATGATAAGCGCCTGCGACGTGCGGGGTTGGACTACCACGACTTTACCGCCGTTGCTCTTTACGGCAGCCTGCAAGAATGTGAACAACATTTATCCGCGCAGCGCTGGTTCGCCATGACTACGAAGGGCAGCCGCAATTTTGCAGAAATTAGCTTTCGGCCAGACGACGTTTTGCTTTATGGACCAGAAACTCGGGGCCTACCGGACGAC